>JAITAJ010000198.1 GCA_031284185.1 Accumulibacter sp.
GGCTCGACGGGCTTCGTGACGCGCTCTCACGCGCCGACGGCGAAGTGTTGCGAAAGACTTTCGACGAAGCGCGCGCGGTTCGCCGCGCTTGGGGTTCAGAGGACAGAGGAGAGAGGACAGAAGACAGATAAGTTTGCGGCGCTTCGCGCCGTTCAGAGAACGGGAAACCGGGCGCTCGGGTTTCAGAGGACAGAGGTTTGAGAAGACAGAAGACAGATGAGCTTGCGGCGCTTCGCGCCATTCAGAGGACAGAAAACCGGGCGCTCGGTTTCTCTGTCTTCTGTTCTCTCCAAACGCTGTCTTCTGGTTTCTGTCCTCTCCAAGCACTGTCTTCTGGCTTGCGGCGCTTCGCGCCATTCAGAGGACAGAAAACCGGGCGTTCGGTTTCTCTGTCTTCTGTCCTCTCCAAACGCTGTCTTCTGTCTTCTGTCTTCTGTCCTCTCCAAGTACTGTCTCTGCTGCACTGTCTTCCGTTATGAAAGGATAGCCATGAATCTCCTGCTGGATCCCAATGTCTGGGTCGCTTTCACCATGCTCACGCTGCTTGAGATCGTGCTTGGCATCGACAATATCATTTTCATCTCGATACTGGTCGGACGGCTTCCGCGGCAACGGCGCGATGCCGCGCGCCGGCTGGGCATCGGTCTGGCAATGATCACTCGCTTGCTGCTGCTGGCTTCGCTGAGCTGGGTGATGGGCCTGACGGCCGATCTGTTCCACGTGGCCGGACACGGTGTCAGCGGACGCGACTTGACCTTGCTGCTCGGCGGCCTGTTCCTGCTTTACAAGGCATCACACGAAATATTCATCGAGGTGGAAGCGCCCGAAAAGAACACGCCGTCCACGACCGGCGCCGAGACGCTCACGGCGGATGGAGAGAGATTGTTCTGGGCGATCATCGGCCAGATCGCGGTATTCGATATCGTCTTCTCGCTCGATTCGGTCATCACGGCGGTAGGCATGGTCGACAAGCTCTGGATCATGGTCGCCGCCGTCGTCGCCGCCGTCGGCGTGATGCTCTTCGCCGCCAAACCGATCGGCGATTTCGTCGACGACCACCCGTCGATCAAGGTGCTCGCCCTCGCCTTTCTGATCATGGTCGGCATGACGCTGATCGGTGAAGCCTTTGAAATGCGCGTGCCCAAGGGCTATGTCTATTCGGCGATGATCTTTTCGCTGGCCGTCGAGACACTCAACATCCGGGCGCGCAAAAAACACCGGCGCCCGGACGCCGCGTGCCGCTCCCACGCCACGGAAGAAATGCAAGACGCGCCCGGCCGGCCCGGCGACACGTGACAAGAAGGCCCACCAATGCTAGGGTTACGCCTGAGCCGTCACCGGGGATATCAGGCGTTCGACCGGCGGCGGGGAAACGGGCGCGTATCGGGGTCACGCCGATTTCCGCCCGAAGACAGGAGCAAGGAGAGATGTTTCAATCCGCCGCCCGTGACCGGGCGACAACGACGTTTGGAAGAGCCTGCGCCTCTCCCGAACGAGATTATCCCCTGAAGGGGGAGGTTTCCAACCGGAGTTTGTTTTTGATGAACATCAAGGATGCAGTCAAGGAAAACATTACCTACAGCAAGGATCTGCTGGAGGCGGGCATCAAGGGCGCCAGTACCGCGCGCCGGGAAGTGCTCACCGCCGAGGCGACGGCCGATCTGGTCGCCGCCGCGACGCAGGAATCATGGCAGCCGGCGACCTTCGGCCTGCTCGCCGGCGCGATCTGCGGCGCCTTGGCCGATGACCGCAGGCCGCTCCGCGGCGTGGTCGCCGGGGGACTTTTCGGCGCGGCGCTGGGATTCGCCGGCAGCTTCGTATGGAAGACCCGGCCCCTGACCTCGGCCATGGCCCGCAATGCCGGCAAGCGCATCAACCAGGTGCGCGACGTTCACTGGTTGAGCAAGCATCCGATCAATTACGGCTGATCGCAAAATACCCGATCCACCCCCGCCCTTTCAGGAAAATGCCGACCGGCGGGAGCATCGGCGCTCAAGCCGCCAGCAGACTGAAATGAGCGCCTGGAAGGGGGTTGCATCTCCTCCCGAGTGGTCACGGTCGAAACCCCGGCCGCAAGAATGGGGTTTCGACCTTCGCGCCGCCCTGAAGGGCGAGGTTTCCAGCCGGAGTCTGTTTTACGATGAAAAAACTTGCCGGTGATCCCTCGTCCGGGCAAGGACGCGCATGGGGAAAATCACGAGAAAAATGATGTCCAGAACCGTATTGCTCGTCGCCGCTGGCGTCACCATCGGCATGTTGGCCCTGCTCCTGGCGATGAACGGCAATCCGCCGAACATGGGCGTCTGCGTCGCCTGTTTTCTGCGCGACACCGCCGGAGCGCTGAACTTGCACAACGCCGCGCCGGTCCAATATCTGCGCCCGGAAATCCCCGGCTTCGTTCTCGGCGCCTTCGGCGCGGCGCTGGTGACGCGCGAATTCGACCCATCGGCGGGATCCTCGCCCCTTCTGCGCTTCACGCTCGGCTTTTTCATGATGCTGGGCTGCCTCGTCTTTCTCGGCTGTCCGCTGCGCATGGCGCTGCGCATCGCGGGCGGTGACCTCAACGCCGTGATCGGCCTTTCCGGTTTCGCCACGGGCGTCGGCATCGGCGCGTTCTTTTTGCGCGGGAACTTCGCCCTGCCGCCGCGCAAGCCGCAAACGCGCGGCGAAGGCGTCTGCTTTCCGCTGCTCGTTCTCGCGCTGCTGGCGCTCTTCCTCTTCAGAAACGAGATCTTCGCCGCCAGCCCGCAAGGTCCGGGTTCCCAGCGCGCCCCCGTCTGGCTCGCGCTGACCGGCGGACTGCTCATCGGCGCCATCGTGCAGCGCACGCGCTTTTGTTTCGTCGGCATGATCAGCCACATCTTCCTCTTCCGGCGCTTCTCGATGTTCCTCGGCGTCGGAGCGCTGACGCTCGTCGTCTTCGCCGGCAATCTGGCGCTGGATCAGGTCAGGGTCGGCTTCACCGGCCAGCCCGTCGCCCACGATGACGCGCTGTGGAATTTTCTCGGCATGGCGTTGACCGGGCTGTGCGGCGCCTTTCTCGGCGGCTGCCCGCTGCGTCAGGTCGTCGGCGCCGGCCAGGGCAATTCGGACGCGGCGGTGACGGTGATCGGCATGCTTCTCGGCGCGGCGGTGGCGCACAACTTCGCCCTGGCCTCCAGCGTGGCGGGGCCGACCGCGGGTGGCAAAGGCATGGTGATCGTGGGGCTGATCGTCGCGCTGATCGTAGGCTTCGCGTATTCCGCCGGAAGACGGGAAGCGGCCTGTCCGCCGGCCTTCGCCCAGGACCGGGAAGAGAATTCATGAAGATCGGAAGTCAGAAGGATTTCGCGTCCGGCGTCCTGTTGACCGTCGTCGGCGCGTCGTTCGCCATCGGCGCGACGAATTACGGCTTCGGCAGCCCGGCCCGTCCCGGACCGGGCTATTTCCCTTTCAGTCTGGGGGTCATCCTGACCATTCTCGGCCTCATCATCCTGTTCGGCGCGTTCGGCGCGAAGCGTGGCGGGGACGGCGATCCCATCGGCGCGATCCCCTGGCGGCCGCTGATCGGCGTCGTGGGCGCGCTGGTGTTCTTCGCCTTCTCCCTGCCCTGGCTGGGTTTCCTGATCAGCCTTCCGGTCATGATCGTGATCACTTCGGCGAGCAGCCGCGAATTCACCTGGAAGGACGCCCTTCTCAGCGCCGTCGCGCTGACCGCCCTGTCATACGCGATCTTCATCCGCGGACTGGAACTGAACATTCCGCTCTGGCCGGCCTGATCCGAAGCGGCGGCTCGAAGGACATCTCATGGACCTGCTCGACAACCTCTATCTCGGATTCCAGACCTCGCTCTCGCTGGCCAATCTCTGGTACGTCTTCATGGGAACCCTGCTCGGCACGCTGGTCGGCGTTCTGCCCGGTCTCGGGCCGATCGCCACCATTGCCATGCTGCTGCCCTCGATGTATTCACTGGAGCCGACCTCCGCGCTGATCATGCTTGCCGGCATCTTTTACGGCGCGCAGTATGGCGGCTCGACCACGGCCATTCTGATCAACGTACCTGGCGAAGCGTCGACGGTAGTCACGGCGCTCGACGGCTACCAGATGGCGCGTCGGGGCCGCGCCGGCGCGGCGCTGGCGACGGCGGCCCTCGCCTCCTTCTTTGCCGGCACGGTCGGCACGATGGTCGTCGCGGCCTTTGCTCCGCCGCTGGCCGCGCTGGCCTTCGAGTTTGGCGCGCCCGAATATTTCGCGCTGATGCTTCTCGGACTCGTCGGCGCCGTCGTTCTGGCCTCGGGGCCCTTGACCAAGGCCTTGGGCATGGTCGTCCTCGGGCTGCTGCTCGGCCAGATCAATACCGACGCCATCACGGCGGTTCCGCGTTTTTCCTTTGACATTCCCGAGCTGATGGATGGCATCAACTTCGTGATCATTGCCATGGGCGTATTCAGTTTCGGTGAAATCATCGCCAACCTCGGCAAGCCGCCGGAGCATCGGGAAGTTTTCGCCAGGAACCTCACCGGCCTGTGGCCGGACGGGAAGGATTTCCGGGAAGCCTCGCCGGCCGCCGCGCGAGGCACGCTTCTCGGCTGTGTGCTTGGCGTGCTCCCCGGCGCCGGGCCGATACTCGCCTCATTCGCCTCGTACTCCCTCGAAAAGAAGCTGGCGAAGCGCCCGGAGACCTTTGGCAAAGGCGCGATCCAAGGCGTCGCCGGGCCGGAGTCGGCGAACAATGCCGGCGCGCAGACGGCGTTCATCCCGATGTTGACCCTTGGCATCCCGACCAGCGCGGTCATGGCCCTGATGATTGGCGCCATGACCCTGATGGGCATCCAACCGGGGCCGCAGGTCATGACCAGCAATCCCGGCTTATTCTGGGGGCTGATCACCTCGATGTGGATTGGCAACCTGATGCTGGTGATTCTGAACCTGCCGCTGATTGGTCTCTGGGTCAAGTTATTGACGCTTCCCTACCGTTTTCTTTTCCCGGCGATCATGGCCTTCTGTGCGATTGGCGTGTACTCGTTGTCGAACAACACTTTCGACGTTTACTGTGCTGCCGTATTTGCCGTCGTCGGTTTTCTGTTTCACCGGCTCGGTCTCGAACCGGCGCCCCTCATTCTTGGTTTCATTCTGGGGCCGATGATGGAAGAAAACCTGCGTCGTTCGTTGCTGATGGCTCGTGGTGACTGGAGCATCTTCGTCACCCGCCCGATCGCCGCGACCCTGATCGCCGCCGCCATCGCGCTGATGGTAGTCAGTTTCAGAGGGCAGAGGTTTGAGAGGACAGAAGACAGATGAATTTTCGGGGCCTCGCGCCGGAGCGAGGACGGAACCCGGGCGCTCGATTTCTCTGTCTTCTCCATTCAGCGCCGGGACGCCTCGAACACCGCCGAGAGCGTCGG
>JAITAJ010000218.1 GCA_031284185.1 Accumulibacter sp.
CCATGCTGGAGATGACCCTGGACATGCTGCTTTCCGGTAGTAGTGACAAGGCCCAGGAAATCGTGCGCATGGAAGAGAAGGTCAATGTCCTGTTCAAGGCCGTGCGCGACTACGCGGTCGACCTCACGCGCAAGGGGGTCGATGATCCGGACCTGCGCCGAATCACTGCGCTCTTGCGTTATACCGCCAGCCTGGAAAATGCCGGTGATGTCGTCTGCAAGACGATGCTTGGCATACCCGAGGACATGAAAAAGTCGGGCAAGCAATTCTCCGAAGAAGGCAAGGCGGAGCTGGGTACGCTATTCCACTTTCTGATCGGCAATACGCAGCTCGCGGCGGAAGTCGTCATGGCCTGGCACCCGGTGAGTGCCGGTGTGCTGGTGCAGCGCAAACGGGACTTCAAGGCGATGTGCCAGGAAAGTTCGCGCCAGCACATCGAGCGGCTCAGCCACGGCGTTTCAAACGCGCTGGAAAGCAGTTCGGCGCACCTGGACCTCATTTCCGACATGCGCTGGATCAATACGCAAGTGGCGAGCATCGGCTACGACGCGCTGCCGGCGAGCGAGGATTCGGGCGACGAGGCCGCCGAACGGCTGATCAGCCATCCGGAGTAGTTCAGGGGACAGAAGGCGGTAAAAAGAAGAGAAGGACATGCGCGAGTTATCGGGCGCCTGGGCGCGCCATACGGGGGATCTCTGGGGCGGGTTTTCCGCCATGCTGGTGGCCTTGCCGGCGTCGGTGGCCTTCGGTGTCACCGTGTATGCCGCGATCGCGCCGCACTACGCCGCGTTCGGCGCGCTGGCCGGCGTTCTCGGCGCCATGGCGCTCGGGCTGATCGCTCCGACCTTCGGCGGCACCGACCGGCTGATCAGCGCGCCTTGCGCGCCGGCGGCCGCCGTGCTCTCGGCCTTCGCCATCGAACTCGTGCACCAGGGCATCGAACCGGCCAGCATCGTCCTGATGCTCACCGTGCTCGGCATTCTCACCGGCATCATCCAGATACTGACCGGATTTCTCGGCATCGGGCGTCTGATCCGCTACATCCCGTATCCCGTCGTCAGCGGCTTCCTCTCCGGCGTCGGCCTGATCATCATCGGCGGCCAGCTACCCAAATTCGTCGGCGCCGGGGACGGCGCCCTCTGGTACCAGGTGTTGTTCTCCCCGGAAACCTGGGATTGGCGCGGACTGACCATCGGCAGCGCCACCATTCTGGCCATGCTCTTCTCCAGCCGCGTCATCAAAAAGATTCCCGCCACCGTCGTCGGCGTCGCCTGCGGCTGGATGAGTTACGCCGCGATCGCCATCATCGACCCCAGTCTGCAACAGCTCGAAAACAACCCGATGGTCATCGGCTCCCTCGGCGCTTCCGGCGAAGGCTATGTCGCCATCCTCACCGACCGCTGGAATCAGATCGGCGAACTCCGGCTCTCGCAAGTCGCGGGTTTGTTCGGCAGCGCGCTGACGCTCGCCGTTCTGCTCTGCATCGACACCCTGAAAACCTGTGTCGTCCTCGATCGCTTCACCCGCTCGCGTCACGATTCCAACCGCGAGCTGGCCGCGCAGGGCCTGGCCAACATCGTCGCCTCCGCGATCGGCGGCATGCCCGGCGCCGGCACCATGGGCGCGACCATGGTCAACTATTCCAGCGGCTCCAGGACGCGCATCTCCGGCGTCGTGGAAGGGCTCTCCACCGTCGTCGCCGCGCTCGCGCTCGGCGCCTTCGTCGCCTGGCTGCCGGTCGCCACCTTGAGCGGCGTGCTGATCGTCGTCGGGCTGCGCATGATCGACACCGACCCCATGCGTTTTCTCGAATCGAAGTCGACGATCGTCGACTTCTGCGTCGTTCTCGCCGTCGTCGGCTGCGCCCTGACCATCGGACTGATTGCCGCCGCCGCCGTCGGCGTCGTCCTGTCGATCGTCCTCTTCCTGCGCGAGCAAGTCGGCGGCGCCGTCGTGCGCCGCAAGAGCTTCGTCGGCGAGCGTTCCTCCACCTGGTATCGTCCCGAGCATGAAATGCGCATGCTCGAAAAGAAAGGCCGGTCGGCGGTCATCTTCGAGCTGCAAGGCAGTCTCTTCTTCGGCACGGCGCAGCAGCTCTATCGCACCCTCGAACCCGAACTGGCGACGACCGAATACCTCATCCTCGACCTTCAGCGCGTGCAGTCGGTCGACATCAGCGCCACCTACATGCTCAATCAGGTGCGCGACGCTCTGGCCGAGCGCGGCGTCCCGCTCCTGTTCTCCAATGTGCGCGAATGTCTGCCCAGCGGGCGCAATCTGCGCGAATTCCTCGAACTCGCCGGTCTGCGACCGAACGACGGAACGGTGTACTACCTGCCGACTCTGGAAGCGGCCATCGAATGGGTCGAAGCCAGCCTGCTCGGCGACCAGGGCAGCAGCGTCGACGACCCGCCGCCGCTGGAGCTGCACGAAATAGAACTGTTCAAGGGAAGCAAGCCGGATACCCTGGTCGATCTGGATGCCTGTCTCGAAAAACGTTCATGGAAGGCCGGGGAGACGATTTTCTCCACCGGCGATCTCAGCAACGACCTCTTCCTGATTCGCAAGGGCGAAGTCAAGATCGTCGGATCGGTTGGGCGCGGCGGCGCGATCAAGCACATCGCCACCTATGGCCGCGGCGATTTCTTCGGCGGTCAGGCCTTCCTCGATGATCATCCCCGCGCCAACGATGCCGTTGCCATCCGGGACTGCGAGATGTACACCCTGTCACTGGAAAAGTTCAACTACCTTGCCGACCAGCACAAACGGATCGCCCTGGTGCTGATGAACAATCTGGCGCTGAAACTGTCGGTCCGCCTGCGACATACCAACGAGGAGCTGACGTTGCTGCAGGATAATTGACGTCCTCCCGCCACGCTTCCCGCGGACGGGTGTTTTCCCATGTCCGCGCGGTGGGTCTTCATTGGATTCGGCAGCCTGAAAATGGATTTCCACACCTTTCTTGCGGTCGTTCCGGCGGCCGTTCTGCATACAGGCTGGGACCTCATGCTCAAGCTCGACACCGACCGCTTTCTGTCGCTGTTTCTGATCGGGGG
>JAITAJ010000343.1 GCA_031284185.1 Accumulibacter sp.
ATGCCGTTGTCGGGAAGGCGGAAGAAGTGGGGATGCAAGTAGTCATTCCGCCCAAGAAGAACCGGAAGGTACAGCGGGAGTATGACAGGCATCTGTATCGGCACCGGCATCTGGTAGAGTGCTTTTTTGCATTTGAAACGCTGGCGAGGCATGGCTACCCGCTACGCCAAGAACGTGGCTTCTTTTGTGGCTGCCGTGCAGATTCGGTGCATTGTCCTATGGGCTAAAATCTCGTGACGATACAATCTAGATCGACTATATATTTATAATCGTGTTCAGCTTCAAGTTCACCATTTTCCGGTTTACTGTACTGAGCTGTAGTAATAGATACGGCGCCGGCTTCGACAGTACGAGGATGGCGGTATGCGCGTCCGGCGTCTCGACGCGCTCGACGTTGGCGAATGTGCTGTGCCCGCGGGGATGATAGTGTTTCAGCGCCAGAATCGAAAAGGCCACGTCGTCTGACGTGAAATCCTTGCCATCATGCCATTTGACGCCCTTGCGCAGATCGAACCGATAGCGCAGGCCGTCCTTGCTCACCGACCAGGCCGTTGCCAGCAGCGGCCTGGGATTGAGTTCATAGTCGCAAGTCAGCAGCCCCTCGACCACTTTCGGGCCGAGGTCGCAACTGCCGCCGGCACTGGTCGTCAACGGCACGAACAGGGCAGGCTCGACGGCGATGATCCAGTTCAGCGTGCCGCCGCTCCGGGTCTGCGCGAAAGCGCCGACGGCGAACAGGCCGCCGGCGATGGCGGCCAGGGCGAGCTTCCAGAAACTTCCATCCGGTCTGTGACACAAAGACATGCGCATAAAGACATGCGCATATCCCCTTGAAAAAATTGCGGACCCGAGCGCCCGATCATCGAAAACCGAGCGCCCGGTTTTTCCTCCCTCACCCACCCGGCGCGAAGCGCCCAAACCGATCGGTCTTCTGTTTTCTATTTTCCGTCCTCTGAAAGCGACACTTCCGAGAAGCTGCCACGGATTCCCTCTGCCGTGGGGATGTAGTCCTTCACCTTCTTCGCGGCGATCGTGATCTGCGGGTCCGTGCCGAATTCCACGGAAACGACGTCCGCATACACCAGCCGCTGGAAGTCCTTGAACTCCTGATGGCGCTTGGCTTCGTCCGGTTCGACGGCGGCCTCCTCCAGCAAGCGGTCGACTTCCGGGTTGACGTAATGCGATGGGTTGGCGAACGACAGGCCGATCTTGAAGTTCTTGGACCAGAACACGCGCTGCACGCCGACCGTCGGGTCGAACATGTTGGCCAACTGTTCAAGCGTGATGTCGAAGGCGCGGTCGGTATAGGCCTTGGTCACATAGGTGGCGAGATCGTAGCTTTCGATCGCCACGTCGATGCCGACTCTGGCCAGCGACTGACGGACGAAATCGGCGGAACGCTTGTCCTGGTAGGGGTTGTACAAAAGGCGCAGCCTGAAGCGCACGCCATCGGCGCCCCGCTTGTAACCGGCCTCATCCAACGCCGCCTCGGCCTGTTTGAGGTCGAAGGGATAATACTTGATGTCGGGATCGTGGTACTTGGATATCTGCGGACCGATCGGCGAGGCCGCGATGGTTCCGTAGCCGAACCAGACCACCTTGTTGAAGGCTTCCATGTCCAGACTCTGGGCGATTGCCCGGCGCACCTTGACGTCTTTCAACTGCGGCGTATCGAAATTGAAATAGAGCTGTTGCTGGTTACCGAGGTAGGGAAAGGAGCGGATGTCGACGATGAATTTCGGCGAAGCCTTGAAACGTTCGACGTCGGAGAGCGGAATGACCTTCGTTCCAAGGTCGGCAGCGCCCGATTCGAGCGCCAGCGCGCGCGCTGCCGCGTCGGGGATGAAACGCGCGACGACCCGGTCGACGTAGGGCTTGGGCTTGTCCCAGTAATCCGGGTTGCGATCCAGGACGACGTGGCTGCCCTTGACCCATTCCTTGAAGACGAACGGCCCGGTGCCGATGGGCGCGTTGTTGTATTTGCTGGTCTGAATGTTGGTGCCTTCGTACAGATGTTTCGGCACGATCGGCGATTCCGTGCCGGAAAGCGCCGTCAAGAGGTACGGGACCGGCTTCGACAGGACGAGGACGGCGGTATGCGCGTCCGGCGTCTCGATGCGTTCGACGTTGGCGAAAGTGCTGCGTCCGCGGGGATGGTATTGTTTCAGCGTCAGGATCGAGAAGGCCACGTCATCGGCGGTGAAATCCTTGCCGTCGTGCCATTTGACGCCCTTGCGCAGATCGAAGCGGTAGCGCAGGCCGTCCTTGCTGACCGACCAGGCCGTCGCCAAGAGCGGCAGGGGGTTGAGCTTGTAATCGTAGGTCAGGAGTCCCTCGACGACCTTGGGACCCAAGTCGCAGCTACTGCCGGCGCTGGTGGTCAGCGGCACGAACAGTGCCGGCTCGTTGGCGATGATCCAGTTCAGTGTGCCGCCGCTTTGCGCGGACGCGCCCGCGGCAAGCAAGCCGCAGGTCATGGCGGCCACGGCGAATTTCCAGAATCGGCGGCCCGGTTCGTATGGCAAGGACATGTCACGCACCCTTTGTCGAAGTAAGAAGGGGAGCTACTTTATCGAACGGAAGGCCGCGCGAGAACGAAGTATTTTTTCTATGCTTATCACCAATTCTTACATGGTTTCGGTTTCAGAGGATTTCAGAAGACAGAGAAACCCATCGCTCGGTTTTCTGTCCTCTGAACGGCGCGAAGCGCCCCAAACTCATCTGTCTTCTGTCCCCTGTCTTCTGTCCTCTGTCCCCTGTCCTCTGTCTTCTGTCCCCTGTCCCCTGATATAGTTACGCCTATGCTGCTCAGGATAGCGATTGCTCAAATGAACGCGGTTGTCGGCGATATGGCCGGCAACGCCGCCCGGATTCTCGAATTTGCCCGCCATGCCAAGGATCGCGGAGCGGATGTGATGCTCACGCCCGAACTGGCGCTGAGCGGTTATCCGCCGGAGGATCTGCTGCTGCGCGAAGACTTCTACGACGCATGCGCCACGGAAATGGAGGCATTGGCCGGCAGGCTCGCGGACATTCCGGTGCTCGTCGGACACCCGCTGGCGGAAGACGGGAGGCATTTCAACGCCGCGACGCTGATCGGCGAGGGCAGAATGCTGGCCACGTACCGCAAGCAACGCTTGCCCAACGCCGAGGTCTTCGACGAGAAACGCTACTTCGAGCCGGGCGAAGCGCCCTGCGTGGTGACGATCAAGGGCGTGCGCTGCGGCATCAATATCTGCGAGGATGTGTGGAAGATCGGCGCGGCCGATCAGGCAAGGGACGCCGGCGCGGAAGTGCTGTTCGTGCTCAATGCCTCGCCGTACCACATCGGCAAACAGACGCTGCGCGCCGAGGTTCTGCGCGAACGTGTCGAGACGACGGGGCTGCCGATCGTCTATGTCAACCTCGTCGGCGGACAGGATGAACTGGTTTTCGACGGCGGCTCCTTCGTCCTCGACGCGCGCGGCGAGACGCGCTGCCGCTTGCCCCTGTTTCAGGAAGCGCTGGAAATCGTCGAGATCGCCGACGGCATGCCGATGCCCGGGCCGCTCGCGCCGGAACGGGCGATCGAGCCGGAGGTGTATCAGGCGCTGGTGCTCGGCGTGCGCGACTATCTGCGCAAGAACGGATTTCCGGGCGCGATCATCGGCCTGTCCGGCGGCATCGATTCCGCGCTGACGCTGTGCGTCGCGGTCGACGCGCTGGGCGCCGACAGGGTGCGCGCGGTGATGATGCCATCGCCCTATACCGCGGAAATCAGCCTGGCCGATTCGCGCGAGATGATCCGCCGTTTGGGAGTGCGCTACGACGAGATCCCCATCGCGCCGGCCATGCGGACCTTCGCTGCGATGCTGGAAAAGGAATTCGCCGGTCTGCCCGCCGATACGACCGAAGAAAACCTGCAAGCGCGCATCCGTGGCATGATCCTGATGGCCCTGTCGAACAAGACCGGCGCGCTGGTCCTGACGACCGGCAACAAATCGGAAATGGCGGTCGGCTACTGTACGCTGTACGGCGACATGGCGGGCGGTTTCGCGGTGATCAAGGACATCTTCAAGACGCTCGTCTATCGCATCGCGCGCTGGCGCAACACGACGGGCGAAATCATTCCGGAGCGCATCATCACCCGGCCGCCGTCCGCCGAGCTGAAACCCGGCCAGACCGACCAGGACAGTCTGCCGCCCTACGAGGTGCTCGACGCCATCGTCGAAGCCTACATGGAGCATGACCTCAGTCCGCGCGAAATCATCGCCCGCGGTCACGCCGAAGCGGACGTGCGCCGCGTCGTCCACCTGCTCAAGATCAGCGAGTACAAACGCCGGCAATCCCCGATCGGCATCCGCGTGACGCGGCGCGGCTTCGGCAAGGACTGGCGCTATCCGGTCACCAATCGCTACCGGGACATCTATTGACAGGAGTCGCAATGAAAAAGATCGAAGCGATCATCAAGCCGTTCAAACTCGATGAGGTGCGCGAGGCGCTGTCGGACATCGGCGTCACCGGCCTGACGGTCACGGAAGTCAAGGGCTTTGGCCGTCAGAAGGGGCATACCGAGCTTTACCGCGGCGCCGAGTACGTGGTCGACTTTCTGCCCAAGGTGAAGGTCGAGATCGTCATCGGTGACGATCTGACCGAGACGGTGATCGATTCGATCATCAAGGCCGCGCATACCGGAAAAATCGGGGACGGGAAGATTTTCGTCACGCCGGTCGAACAGGTCGTGCGTATCCGCACCGGGGAGACCGACGAAGCGGCGCTCTGATTCCGGTTTCGGATCGCCGCCGACCCGGCGGACATTGCCTCGATCGGTGATTCCCCGGACAAAAAAAACCACACCGTTTCCGTGTGTGGTTTTTTGTGACTATCCGCCGCGTGGGCGGGCATTTACGGAGAACGCGCCGGACTGCCACGGCGCGGGCGGGTCAGTGTCCGGCCCCCAGGTTGGCGGCGAAGGCGCTTTCCATGCTTTCCGGGAACTCGAAGCGCGTGAACGCGCTATGGATGCCGTTCCTGTCGGCGCCGGCGCTTTCATCACGGAAATGGATACCGAGCGGGCGGCCATTCGAGACCAGGGTGGAAAAAGCGTAACGCCAGCGCTGCGCCTCGGCCAGCCGCTCGCGCAGTTCGCGCTCGTTGCCGATCTCGATGCCCGCCTGCTTGAGAGAATCCAGAAATTCATCGAATGACTCGTTACTCAGACTGCCCATGATTTCACTCCGTTTTTCGTTCGGGGGATGATTGCCACGTACTACTAACGCGCGTTTTTTCTCGCGGTTGACGCGCCTTCACGAAAAATATCCTTCCCGTGGGCAGGCACCGCTCCGAATCCCGGAAGAAGCCAGCGGGCCGAAACCGGAACGGAATCAGAACCGGAGCTTCCCAGGCTCCGAACGGTTTCGGGAGACGGAAGACTGAACATCCGAAAGAACATACGAGGGCTGGGCGCGAGCGAGGTCCGACATGAAAACGCAACATAGTTGCACTTACATTCCACTTATGTTTGAATAGGCGGCATTACCCGCCCATTGCCCGAGTGTCATCATGCTGATTCCGTTGTCCCTCCAAATCGTTCTGGCCTGTCTGCTCGGCGGTGTGTTGAGCATCGGCGCCGCGGCGCTGATCATGTTCGGCCTTCCGCGCCGGTGGATCACGCTCACCGTCAGCTTTTCCACCGGCCTGCTCCTGGCGATGGCCCTGCTGCGCCTGCTGCCGGAAGCGCTGGAGGACGACCTGACGCCGCACGCGGCGTTCTCCATCCTGCTCGGCGGCATCCTGTGCTTTTTCGCTCTGGAAAAGATCGCGCTGTGGCGCCACGCGCATCACGAATCAGAGGACAGCGCTTCGAGAGGACAGAGGACGGCGGGGGACGACGCGCAAGCCGGGAGTCACGCGCATGTCCACGACGCGAACGAGGGCGCCCTGGCCATTCTTGTCGGCGACGGGTTCCACAACTTCACCGACGGCCTGCTCATCGCCGCCGCTTTTCTCACCGACCCGGTACTCGGCTGGAACACGACGCTGGCTGTCATCGCGCACGAGGTTCCGCAGGAAGCCGGCGATTTCGCCATCCTGCTCGGCGCGGGCTGGAAGCGCGCGCGAGCCGTCTTCTGGAACGTCGTTTCCAGCCTGAGCGCCGTCCTCGGCGGTCTCGTGGGCTATTACATGCTCGACCGCGCCCATGACTGGATTCCGGTGATCCTCACCATTGCCGCCTCAAGTTTTATCTACGTCGCCATCGCCGACCTGATGCCCCGGCTCAAACGCGAATCCTCGTCGATCGGCTGGCACAGCCTGTTGCTGATCGCCGGCATCGCCGTCGTCGCGTTGAGCGCCGGACATTCGCACTGATTCCCCCGGTCGCGCTATCGGGAGCATCCCTCGGCGGCCCAATCGACTTCGACCAGTTCCGCGTCGGCGAACAACAGCGCGCCGCGCACCGCGCGTCCCGGATACGCGCCGGCGACCACCCGGCAATAGCCGGCGACCTGCGCCCGATAGTCGGCGATGCGCGGAGTGCCGCTGCCCGAACTCTTGTAATCGAGCACCCACAGCCCATCGGCGAATTCGACCAGCCGGTCGATGCGGAACAGGGCGCCGGCGCCATCGGCGAATTCCACTTCGTTCCAGGCCCGGCAATACAATTCGGGAACGAAGAAACGCCGCAGATGGCCGCTTGCCAGCAGACGTTCGGCGACCGGCAAGGCGCGCCGGTATTCTTCCTCATCGAAACCGAGCGCTTTCCACCACGTGGCCGTTTCGCCATCCTGCGTGCGGCGTTCCAGCAAAGCGTGCAGCAGGATGCCGAAGCGCTCGGCATCCCGAGCCTGGGTTCTGCGCTCGCCGACGGCGGGCAGCGCCGCGATCGCGCCGTCCGTTTTCCCCGGCGGATCGTCCGGCGCGGCGACCGTCGGCAATGTGTCGCCGTAGGCGGAAGAAGCCCCCAGCCTGCCGAGCGCCGCTTGCAGCAGACGATACGGCGTGTCGTCGCGCCGTTGATTGCCTTCGATGCCGCTGGCGATGAAGACCTGGCGCGCCCGCGTCAGCGCCACGTAGAGCAGGTTCAGTTCTTCTCGCCGCGCCGCTTCCGCTTCGGCCTCGAACAGCGCCTGGCGCGCCGCGCCGCGATCCTCCCCGCGGCCGAAAAAGGAAAAATGACGCGGTGTATCCTCGCTCGGCGGCCAATCGACGAGCACATCCCACGATTCACCGGCGCGTGGCGAATCGTGGGCGCCGAGCAGCCAGACGATCGGCGCCTCCAGACCCTTGGCGCCGTGGATGGTGAGAATGCGCACGCGGCCCTTGCCGTCCGACTCCGCCTCGTCCTGCGCCGCCTCGATCCGTCCCTCGTCCGGCGAATCGCCGGCATCGGCCTCGCGCAGCTCGCGCAAGCTGTCGATGAAGCGCGGCAGACTCGGATAACGAGCGCCGCCGAGATCGAGCGAGAGCAGCAGCAAGGCGCGCAGATTGGCTTCGACGGCCGGCGCGGCGGCCGCCGGCGCCGCCAGGCGATAACGCGCCGGCACCTCGCCCTGGTGATAGACGCGGTCGAGCAGGTCGTGCGCCGGCAAGTGCCCGGCGACGCGCAGCCAGCCGCCGAGCAGACGCGCCGCCCGGACCAGACGCGGCGTGGCGGCGTCCGTCGACGCCAGGGCGAGCAGGCGCGGCCACCATGACGCGCCGCCCGCGCTGGCCGCGACGGTGGCGGCCAGCGCCGCCAATTCCCCGTCGCCGCAGGCGAACAGCGGCGAGCGCAGGGTCTGCGCCAGTTTCAGATCGTCGTCCGGCATGATCAGGAATTCGAGCAGCGCCACGATGTCGCGCACTTCCAGCGCGTCGAGCAGCCCGCCGCGCGATCCGGCATCGAACGGAATCCTCGCCGCTGCCAGAGCGCGCTCGTAACATGCCAGATGCGCGCGCGAACGAACCAGCAGCATGAAATCGCCATAGCGCGCCGCCCGCCGGACGATTCCGCCATCCGCGCCCCTCGCGTCGATCCGCCAGGCCCGGCCGTTGCCGCCGACGATCTCGGCGATTCTGGCCGCCAGCGCGGCGGCTTCCTCGCCACGGCGCAGATCTTCGGCCTCGACGTCCGGCTCGGTCAGCGGATCGCGCAAGCCGCGCCGTCCGGATTCCGCCGCCGCGGCCTCTTCCTGGCCATGCGCGTGAAGCGGCGGCAGTTCGACACGGCCCGGCAGCGCCTCGGCCAGCGAGGACTGCGGACGAAACGGCGCGAACTCCGGCACGCCGAGAAACAATTCATTGACTACCTCGATGATCGGCCCGGCGTTGCGCCGCGTCGCGTCCTGTTCGCATCGCGCCGCCGCGAATCCGCGTTGCAGGAACTCAGCCGCCACCGAGAACAGGCGCGGTTCGGCGCGGCGGAAACGGTAGATCGACTGCTTGGGGTCGCCGACGAGGAAAACGCGCGGGCGATCCGCGTCCGAGTAGGCATCGAACCACGCGCGCAGGATTTGCCACTGCAAGGCGTTGGTATCCTGGAATTCGTCGAGCAGCACGTGCTTGTAACGCGCGTCGAGACGCGCTTGCAGAAAGGCCGCCGTGTCGCCGTCGCGCAGAAGACGGAGCACCTGCCATTCGGCATCGGTGAAATCGATCTGCCGGCGCGCGCGCTTGAACGCCTCGACGTGCGCCAGAAAGGCGGCGAACACGGCATACGCCTGCCGGTTCAGGGCCAGAACGCGCTCGCCGGTCCGCTTTTCCAGACAGGCCAGCACGCGCTCGCCGAGCCGCGCGTGCAGATCGACGAAACGCGCCGCGCCATCCGGCGTGAGGCGTTGCCGCATGGCCTTGGTCGGCTCGCGTTTGCGCAGCCCGCCGGTCCTGGTCAGCAGCGCGGCGCGCAAGCCATCGAAGGCCGCCTCGTCATCCCCGCGCGAGCCGGCCTCCAGAGCGGCGCGCAGCCTCGCCGCCGCTTCCTGGTCGCTTTTCACGCCCGCTTCGAGGAAACCGAGGTAGGCGTGCGCGTCGCCCTCCCAGTCCTCCGCGAAGAAACCGGCCAGCGCCTCGCCCGGCTCGCCCGCGCCGAGCTGTTCGCGCAGCCTGAGAGCCAGGCGCTCCGCGAGCGCCGGCCCGCTCTCGCCGATCGCCGTTCCCAGGGCCAGCCATTCGCAGCGGCGATCGTGCGCCCGCCGCATCAGGCGGCGGGCGGAATCCAGGCCGGCGGCATCGAGCAAGGCGACGAAGGCGCGCGTTGGCGCGCTTTCGGGGTGCTTCGCCAGTTCGTCGGCGAACGAATGCCACAGTTCGTCGAACAGGCGCGAGTCGAATTCCGCCAGCATCGTCCCGGCAAGATTGGCCGACAGCGGCGCCGCGGCCACGAGTTGGAGGAACCAGCCGTGAAAGGTGTTCACCGTCAATGCCGGCCGCGCCGCCAGCACGCGCTCGTACAGCCCGCGGGCCGCGCGCACGAGAGCCTCGTCCGGTTTCAGGCCGCGCTCGAAGAGAAATGCCGCGACATCGCCGTCACTGCCCGTCGCCAGCAAGCGCAGCCAGTCATCGACGCGCTCCTCGATTTCGCGCGCCGCCTTGCGCGTGAACGTGATCGCCAGAATGGCGCCGGGAGCGACACCCGCCAGCAACAGCCGCACGATGCGGGACGCCAGAAGCCACGTCTTGCCGCTGCCGGCACATGCCTCGACGACGACGCTGCGGCTCGGGTCGAGCGCCTGGACGATCAGATGGGAAGAGGTGGACATCCTTGTTTCCGGTTTTTCACCGGATGGTACCGCAACGGGGGTCAGTGTGCAGTGTGCAGTGTGCAGTGTGCAGAGGACAGAAGACAGATGACAGAGGAAGCTCGACACCGCCGAGAATGTCCTCTGCCATAGTCTCGCCTCCCTCGAGGCTGCCCTCTGAAACGCCGTCCGCTGATCTGCGATATAATCCAACGGTTTTCAACGCGCTCAAGCGGGAGAGTCGGACGCTCTCCCGCTTTTGCGTATCTACGCTACGGAACAGGAGCACTCCTTGTCATTGCTGCCTTCTTTCCCGCCTGCCATCCTGGCGCTGGCCGACGGAACCGTTTTTCGCGGCCACGCCATCGGCGCGCCGGGGGGCGCCAGCGGCGAGGTGGTGTTCAATACGGCGATCACCGGCTATCAGGAAATCCTGACCGATCCCTCGTATTGCCGCCAGATCGTCACCTTGACCTATCCACACATCGGCAACGTCGGCTGCAACGAGGAGGATTTCGAGTCGCGCGCCAATTTCGCCGCCGGTCTGGTGATCCGGGATCTGCCGCTTCGCGCCGAAAGCTGGCGCCTTCGGGAGTCCTTGCCGGATTACCTCGAAAAGCATGGGATCGTGGCCATCGCCGGCATCGACACGCGCCGGCTGACGCGCATTCTGCGCGAGAAGGGGGCGCAGTCCGGCTGCCTGATGGC
>JAITAJ010000348.1 GCA_031284185.1 Accumulibacter sp.
CCCGTGGTTTTCATTCCAGTTTGCCAAGACCCACCCCCTCACGCTCCCCAGCGCCACCGGCAATCGCGCGGGTTCCGTCCCGCCTGCCGGCGCCATGTCCGCCCGGCCGCCGCCTTTTCCGCCTACTTGCCGGGCGACGAAATTCACCAGTTCTCCGGCTTTGTAGCGGCTGGTCAAATCGGCGGTGACGCCCGCGATGAGGCTTGCTTTTCCGTCCCTGACGCTGGCCAGCACGATGACGGCGGATTTGAGTTTGTCTTTCAGCTTGTCCAGCGTGTCGCGCAGGGCGGGCGCGTCCGCGTTTTCGAGTGTGGCGGCGAGCACCTTGACGCCGCCGATGTCCACCGCCTGCGCGGCGAGGCTGTCGCCCTGGCTCGCGGCGAGTCTGGACTTTATACGGGTGGTTTCTTTTTCCAGCTCGCGGAGGGTTTCCAGTAATCCGGCGACACGCTCGGCGGCTTCGGCGGGTTGTACCTTGAGTTGGGCGGCGATGGTCTGCACGCGCGCGTCGGATTCCTGCGCATGGCGCAGCGCGTTCAGGCCGGTGACGGCTTCCACCCGGCGCACCCCCGCCGCGACGCCGGTTTCCGCGACGATTTTGAAAAGGCCGATGTCGCCGGTGCGCGCGACGTGCGTGCCGCCGCAGAATTCTTTCGACGCGCCGATGCTGAGCACGCGCACGGTGTCGCCGTATTTTTCGCCGAACAACATCATCGCGCCGGTGTTCCGCGCCGCTTCCACATCCATGACTTCAGCATTGACCGGGGTATTGGCGAGGATTTCGGCATTGACCTTGTTTTCCACGGCGCGGATTTCTTCCGCGCTGACCGGCGCGTGATGGGCGAAGTCGAAACGGGTTTTTTCGGGGTCGACCAGCGAGCCTTTTTGCTGCACATGCGCGCCCAGGACTTCGCGCAGCGCCTTGTGCATCAGGTGGGTGACGGAGTGATTGCGGGCAGTGGCGGCGCGGGAGAGGCCGTCGACGCGGGCCGTGACCGTTTCGCCAACGCGGAGCGCCCCGGTCTTGACGATGCCGTGATGGCCGAAGACCGCCGCCTGGATTTTCTGCGTATCTTCGACGGCGAAAAGCCCCGCGCCTTTGAGTTCGCCCCGGTCGCCGATCTGGCCGCCAGATTCGGCGTAGAACGGGGTGTTGTCGAGCACGATGACACCGAATTCGCCTTCGTTCAGTTGATCGACCAGCGCGCCGTCCCGATAGAGCGCGAGGATTTTGCCGGTGGCTTCCAGCGTTTCGTAGCCGTGAAAGACGGTGGCTTCACCCGCGTAGTCGAGGTTCAAAGCCATCCTGAACTTGCCCGCCGCGCGCGCTTGTTCCTTTTGCCGCGCCATGGCGGCGTCGAACGCGGCGGCGTCGACCTGAACGCCATGCTCGCGGCAGACGTCGGCGGTCAGGTCGAGCGGGAAGCCGTAGGTGTCGTGCAGTTTGAAGGCGGTTTCGCCATTGAATGATTCGCCGCTGCCTGCTTTCAGCGCGGCGAGTTCGGCTTCCAGCACGCCCAGACCGTTTTCGATGGTGGCGAAGAAGCGTTCTTCTTCGGTTTTCAGGATTTCCACGATGCGGCGCTCGCCCGCGGCGAGTTCCGGGTAGGCCGCGCCCATCTCGGAGACGAGATCGGGGACGAGGCGATGGAAGAACGCCGCCCGCGCGCCGAGCTTGTAGCCGTGGCGGATGGCGCGGCGGATGATGCGGCGCAGTACGTAGCCGCGCCCTTCGTTGCCGGGGATGACGCCGTCGGCGACGAGAAAGGCACATGCGCGGATGTGGTCGGCCAGCACTTTGAGGCTGGGGTTTTCCAAGTCCACGCCCGAGGTTTCCCGCGCCGCCGCCCGGATGAGGCGCTGGAACAGGTCGATTTCGTAGTTGCTGTGCACGCCTTGCAAGATGGCGGCGACGCGCTCCAGACCCATGCCGGTATCGACACAGGGCGCGGGCAGCGGTTTGGCGTTGCCTTTTGCGTCCATGTCGAACTGCATGAAGACGTGATTCCAGATTTCGATGTAGCGGTCGCCGTCTTCATCGGGGCTGCCGGGCGGGCCGCCGGGAATTTCCGGGCCGTGGTCATAGAAAATCTCGGTGCAGGGGCCGCAGGGGCCGGTGTCGGCCATCATCCAGAAATTGTCGCTCTTGTAACGCCCGCCCTTGTTGTCGCCGATGCGGATGACGCGATCCGGAGGAAGGCCGATTTCTTTTGTCCAGATGTCATGGGCTTCGTTATCCTCGAAATACACCGTCGCCAGCAGACGCTCCGGCGGCAGACCGAATTCCCGCGTCAGCAATTCCCAGCCCCAGTGAATGGATTCGCGTTTGAAGTAGTCGCCAAAACTCCAGTTGCCCAGCATCTCGAAGAAGGTGTGATGCCGGGCGGTATAGCCGACGTTTTCCAGATCGTTGTGCTTGCCGCCCGCGCGCAGACAGGTCTGCACCGACGCGGCGCGCGAATACGGGCGCTTGTCGAGTCCCAGGAACACGTCCTTGAACTGCACCATGCCCGAATTGGTAAACATCAGGGTCGGGTCATTGGCGGGCACGAGCGAGGAGGAGGCCACGACCCGATGCCCCTTGGACTCGAAGAATTTCAGGAATTTTTCGCGGATTTGGGCGGATTTCATGG
>JAITAJ010000026.1 GCA_031284185.1 Accumulibacter sp.
AGCGTCTGGTTGCTCTGCTGGATGACGGAATTGGCCCCTTGCAGGTAGGAGTTGTACTGCCCCATGTAGTCCTGCACGAAGACCATCTTTTGCTGCGTGTCGGTGCCCAGGGCGTCCAGGCGCGCTTGCAGGGAGGTGATGGCGACGTCCCATTGCTGGGAGTCCATCCATATGTCCTGGCCCGGATCGTCATAGGCCAACCCGTTTGCCTTTATGTAATTTTCCATGTCCGCGGGGATTGCGGTCCAGTTGCTGCTTGCCCCGGATACCGCATTCCCGCTGCGGTCCTTTCCACCCTGACCGGCCTTCGCGTCGGCCTGGAGCTGCCTTGCCTGTTGCAGCATCGCCGCCACCTTCTTTTGTTCCTCCTGCGTCTTCTGGATGTCGTTGATGTACCCCGTCGCGTTGTTCTTGGAAGACCCCGCGAGCGAGAGTTGCAGCTTGGCGAACATCAGTTGCAGACTGCCGCCGCCGAGGTTGTTTACGTCGACGGTGCTGACGCTGGCGGTGCCGCTTGCGCGCGCGGCGTCGATATTGGTTTGTGTGACTGTCATGATGAAGTTCCTTGCGAATGAGGTTGAAAAAAGACGCGAAACCACGTAGCAATTTTGATGCCAGCTTCCGTTATTTTCTGAGAACCGTTTGAAAACAATAGATTGCATAACGATGAGGCTTCATTGGCATTTCAAGCAGAATGACGTCGACACCAACTTCATTGGCGCTTTCCAGAGGACAGAAGTTTGAGAAGACAGGGGACAGGTTGGCTTGGGCGCTTCGCGCCGAGGGATGGACGAAAAACCGGGCACGGGGTTCAGAGGACAGAGGTTTGAGAAGACAGAAGACAGGTTGGCTTGGGCGCTTCGCGCCGAGGGATGGACGAAAAACCGGGCGCTCGGTTTTTCTGTCTTCTGTCTTCTCAAATCTCTGTCCTCTGAACACTGTCCTCTGAACACTGTCCTCTGAACGCTGTCCTCTGAAAATCGCCAACGAAGTTGGCGGTTCCCGTTCCGAAAGCGCAAAAAACCGGGCACACCGCCCATGCGGGGATGCCCATGCGGGTGTTTTCATGCCAAAATACCTCGCTGCATGATTTTTGCTTGAGTCCTTGCCCGAATTCCGATGCCGGGAGATTCTTCCCGGACGTCGAGAATAATGGACGATAAACGAACGAACAGGCGGGAAGAGAAGACGATGGTGGATTTCAGCATTCAGAATCCGGTTCAGCAAGCGGGCATCCGGGATGCCGCCAGCGCGCAGGGGGCGGCGCGGGCGGTCGGGGAGGCCACGGGCAGCCTGGCGGGATATCAGGTGAAGGTCGCCGAGAGTCCGCTCGCTTCGCTCACCGACGCCGCCGAGGAATTGACCTTCGGCGTCGACAACACGAAGGAACTCACGCTCAAGGAACGCAAGACGAAGGAAGACGGCGGCGCGCGCTTCCTCGAACGGGTGGCCGAGTACCAGGCACTGATGGAAAAGACCCGCGGACAGGATGCCATCAAACATTTGTATGCCTTCCTGAAAGACAACCACGACCCGCGGGCCGCGCTCGCCAAGGCGAGAGAATGGTCGGGCGGCGATCCCGGCATGGCCTGGGCCGCGCTCAAGGGGGCGCGGGAAGCCTTGCGGGACGAGGCGGACGAGGCGGCGCTCGCCGCCATCGATACCGCGCTCGCGCAACTGGAGGAAAGCGATGGCCCCGCCATCCGCGCCGGCATCCAGGGAACACTGGAAGCGGAACGCCATTCCGCGCCGGGCGAATCGTTCGAGGCGGGCGCGATCTACCGGCAGGCCGTCTGCGACACCCACGAAAACCTGGAGGACATGTTCGCCTTCGTGATGGAAAAATACGGCGAGGAGGGATTCGAGGCGGGACTGGATTTTCTCTTTCGCAGCCTGGCCGCCGATCTGGCGAGCGATCAGCGGAGCCATGAGAAGACGCATCTCGAAGCGGTCGGCGCGAGTCTGGGCCGGGCGCGCATCCTGAACGGCGCGCACGCGCTCGTCGGCCGCTTCCTGGAACGCTGCCGGGCGGTGCATGGCATCGGCTGCGAATGGACGCCCACGGATTTCCTGAAAGAAGTGATCACCTTGCAGAAAAATCATTTTCTCGCGGCGCGGGACATCAATACCCTGATCGGGAAGGCCAGCCCCCCCGACATCGAGCATGAAGTGCTCTTCTTCCAGGAATTGCTGGGCACTTCCCGCAGCTTCAGCCCCCTGCTGTTTGAAAACGCCGAAGAACGGATGAAATTCATCGGGGCGGTCCAGGAATCGGTGGACGCGGCCATTGCGCGGGAAGACGAAATCTTGCTTGCGCAAAAAGGATAAGAAATGACGAATCATCGGACGCTCATGGAGGAATTCATGCAACGGATCGGCTTGAAGGACATGGCAAACGCCGGGGCGAGTCCGGCGATTTTCGACCTGCAGGGACTGGGACAACTGACGCTGGCGGCGGAAGACGACGACGACGATTTCCAGATGTCGCTCACGGTGCCGCTGCCGCCTTACGAGAAGGAGCGTCTGCTCGCCGCCCTGCGCCAGTGCCATCCCGATCGCGCGCGGGCGTTTCCGCTTTCCTGCGGCCTCTACCGCGATCACCTGATCTTCATCAGCCGGCAGATGAACAACGGACTCACGGCCGCCGCGCTGGAAAACCAGGCAATGTTCCTGATCGACAACGCCAAGGCTCTCGGCTTCTAGTTCCGGCCGGAAAGGAAAGACATGAGCATCGAGGCCCGAAATATCCTGAACCCCAACGTGGGCTTGCAGGACGTGCTGGACCCCGCCGGTTTCGAGTTCCATCTGCCGCAGGCGCGGCCCCTGGCGACCAGCGTTTCCGCAGAGACGGGGCTGGCGGACCTCTATCGTCTGTCCGATTTCCAGAGCCGCATCCTCGCGGGCCTGCAACCGGAAGTCGGCGACGAGACCCTGCTGCGTCCCGACGTGTTCGGAAAGAATCTGCGCGAAAGCCACCGGCGTCTGAAAGACAGCAAGAATCCGCGCGTCCGCCGCTTCCTGCGGGATGAGCTGGGACCCTTGCTGGAGAACGATACGCTGTTGCGCGAATACGTGAACCTGCTGGTGAGCGCCTGAGAAAACATGGAAGAACTGGAACCGGAACAGGTCACCAGCCTCAAAGTGCTGGGCTTTCTGTATCTGCGTCTGGGCTTCTTCGCGCGGGCGGCGCGGCTCTTTCAGGCGCTCCTCGCCCTTCTGCCGGAGGACGCCGGGGTGGCGAAGAGCCTTGCGGCCGCGCTCCTGGAAGACGGCAAGGCCGGTGAAGCCCTCGCGCTCCTGGACGCGCCGCCGCTCCGCGCCGATCCGTCGATGCCCGCCGATCCCGTTTTCCTGCTCCTCAAGGCGCGCTCGCTCTGGCGGCTGCAACGCGGCGAGGAAGCCTTTGCCGCGATGGAGGCTTACCTTGCCGCCACCGGAGGGGGCCGATGATGAACGCCGCCCTTCTCCAGAACGCCCGTCAGACGGTGGGGGTGATCACCCGCTATACCGACCTCTTTCTCGTCGCGCTCACCGTCGCCGTCATCACGCTGATGATCGTCCCCCTGCCCACGGCGATGGTCGACACCCTGATCGGCGCCAACATGGCGCTGTCCTTCGTCATGCTGATGATGAGCATGTACGTGAGGGGGCCGCTGTATTTCTCGTCGTTTCCGACCATGCTGCTCTTCACCACCCTCTTCCGGGTGGGGCTGAACATCTCCACCACGCGGCTCATCCTGCTCCAGGCCGACGCCGGGGAAATCATCTTCACTTTCGGCGAGTTCGCGGTGGGCGGCAACTTCATCGTCGGCGCGGTGGTGTTCATCATCCTCACCATCGTTCAGTTCCTGGTGATCGCCAAGGGCGCCGAGCGGGTCTCCGAGGTGGGCGCGCGCTTCACGCTGGACGCCATGCCGGGCAAGCAGATGTCCATCGACGCCGATCTGCGGGCCGGCACCATCGACATGGACGAAGCCCAGCGCCGCCGTCAGGAAGTGAGCCAGGAAAGCCAGATGTTCGGAGCGATGGACGGGGCCATGAAGTTCGTCAAGGGCGACAGCATCGCGGGCATCCTCGTGGCGGTGGTGAACATCATCGGCGGCACGCTGATCGGTGTCACGCAGAATGGCATCAGCGCGGGCGAGGCGCTGCAACTCTACGGCATCCTGACCATCGGCGACGGACTCGTCTCCCAGATTCCCTCGCTCTTGGTGGCCATTTCCGCCGGCATCCTGGTGACCCGCTCCGGCTCGGACGCCGGCAACGTGGGCGCGCAGATCGGCGGGCAGATCTTCGCGCAGCCCAAGGCGCTCCTGGTCGCGGCGAGCCTCGTCTTCCTCTTCGCCATGGTTCCCGGTTTTCCGAAGACGCCGCTTTTCGCGCTCGCGCTGATCCTGGGCGGCATCGGCTATACCCTGAAATCCCTGCAAGAGACGAAGGATGCGCCGGATTACCGGAAGGAACTCACGAAGACCATGAGACCGGCGGCGAGCGGGCAGGCGCCCCGGCCCGGCGCACCGAAGGAGGAATTCTCGCCGGTCGTGCCCATCATCCTGGACATCGCGCCGCCGCTCCTGGAAAGCCTGGACTACGAGGCGCTCAACGACGAACTCGCCGCCCTGCGCCGCGCGCTCTACTTCGACCTGGGCGTGCCCTTCCCCGGCATCAACATCCGGCCCAATCCCGGCCTTGGGGGATTCTCCTACCACCTTCTCCTGAACGAGATTCCCGTCTCGCAGGGGCGCTTCGAGCCGGGCATGGTGATGGTCGGCGAAAACCTGGAAAACCTCCAGATGCTGCGCCTCGTGCCGAAGGAAGGGCATCCCTTCCTGCCGAACACGCCTTCCCTGTGGTTGCCGGAAGAAAACGCGGAACTCCTCTCCCGCGCCGGGTTGAGCTACATGACCCATCCGCGTCTGCTGGCCTGGCACCTGTCGCTCGTGCTCTCGCGGCACGCCCCGGCCTTCATCGGTCTGCAAGAGACCAAGTTCCTCTTCGACAAGATGGAGGAACGTGCCCCCGACCTGGTGCGGGAAGCCACCCGGCTCCTGCCCATCCAGCGCCTGTCCGACATTCTCCAGCGCCTCGTTTCCGAACAGGTTTCCATCCGCGACCTGCGCGGCATCCTGGAGGCCGTCATCGAATGGGCGCCCAAGGAAAAGGACATGATCATGCTCGTGGAGTACGTGCGCGGCGCGTTGAAGCGCCAGATCAGCTATCGCCACGCCAGCGGCCAGAACATCCTCTCCGCCTTCCTTCTCGACCCGTCGCTGGAGGAGACGATCCGCAAGTCCATCCGCCAGACTTCCGTGGGCGCCTTCCTTTCCCTGCCGCCGGAAGTCACGCAGCGTTTCCTCGATTCGGTGGGCGCGGCGATGGGAAAGCTCGCCCGGGGACAACAGGGGAAGAAGCCGGTGCTCCTCGCTTCCGTCGACATCCGCCGTTACGTGCGCCGGCTGGTGGAAGCGGAGTATTACGAGCTGACCGTGCTTTCCTTCCAGGAACTGACGCCGGAAATTTCCGTCCAGCCGGTCGACAGGATTCTGCTTTGAGGGGTTGGAAGTGGAAAGGAAAAATTTCCCGGACGAAACGCGAACGCCACGATCGGCCCCCCGGTCTTCAGGCCGGGGGGGGGGGGGCAAACCGGAGCTGGT
>JAITAJ010000366.1 GCA_031284185.1 Accumulibacter sp.
GGCGGCTGTAACCGGGTTCCCGAATGAAAGGGCGGCGAGGGGCCTGAACGGTTTTTCCCTTTGCTCCACCGGCGATCACCGATTCAGCCACGTCCGTTCGCAAGCCGCAGCTCGCGCCATTCGGCAGTGACCACGTCGCCGGTGATCCGCCCCGACACCGCGTGTATGGGACGCACTTCCTGACGCGGAAACAGCAGCGTGACCCCGCTGGCCGGGATCGCGGCGCGGCCCGAAGAATCGAGTTCGACCCGTATTTCGTTCGCGCCGGTCGCAACGCGGACCCGCCACTTTCCGTAGCCGCCGTCGAGATACGCCATGCTATGGCCATCGTCCTCGAAAAACACGTCCTCGACGACGCCTTCGCCGCGCGGGGGGAATACCGCGAAACCACGTTCGTCGGCCGGTTGCGCGAAATGCCGCTCGGCCAGATCGAGCGGGATGATCGATCCTTCGCGCGCGAGCAGCGGCGGCCGATCCCACGGCGCCGGCAGGAGGATTTCCCGCCCGCCGGTGAAATGATCGCCGCTCCAGTAGTCGTACCAGTTCGCGCCCAGGGGCAGATGAACCGGACGCGCGCGTTGTCCGGGTTCGACCACCGAGGCAAGCAGCAGCTTGCCGCCGACGAGCATGTCGTCGTTTTCCTCGAAGCAGCGCGGATCATCCGGAAAGTCATGAAAAGTCGGGCGGATCATCGGCTCGAAACGGTCGTGGTAGCGCCATAGCAGGTCGTAGAGATAGGGAATCAAGCGGTAGCGGAACCTGATCAGGTCGCGCACGCAGGGCGTGATCTCGGGATACATCCAGGGCGCGTTGGCCGTCCCGTCGTCGTTCCACGAATGAATGGAGAAGCGCGGCAAAAACACGCCGTGCTGAACCCAGCGCAAGAATAGTTCAGGCTCGGGCGCCGGCCCGGCAAAACCGCCGATGTCGTGCCCGGTGTTGGAGATTCCGCTCATGGCCAGCCCCAGGCCCATGCGGATGTTGTAGCGCAGCGTTTCCCACGAGGTATGGTTGTCCCCGGACCAGGTCTGCACGTAACGCTGCATACCGGCGGCGCCGGAGCGCGAGATCAGGTACGGGCGCTTGTCCGGCGCGTGCTCGGTCTGCGCCTCGCGCGAGGCCTTGATCATCAGCAGGGTGTGCAGCGGCCTGGCCTCACAGGCGCGCCTCGGCTGCCCGAAGCCATCGGCCAGCGGCTCGTCGCTCCACACCTCGAACTCGTTGTTGTCGTTCCAGGTCGAGGCGATGCCGTAGTCGAGCAGCGCGTCGGTCACCCGCGCCTTCCACCAGGCGTAGGTGGCCGGATTGGTGAAGTCGAGGTAGGCGCCGATTTCGTCCCAGAACTGGACCAGCGCCGGACTGCCGTCCGCGTTCCTGATGAACAGCCCGGCGGCTTCGGCCTCGGCGAAACGCGGATGGTCGCGCAGCAGACAGGGCTTGATGTTGGCGCACAGCTTCACGCCGTTTTCCAGGTAGCCGCGCGCGAATCCGGCGGGATCGGGAAACTTTTCGCGGTTCCAGTTGAACACGTAACGCTTGGGGCCGATGGAGGTGTAGCCGGACGAGAGATGGAAGGAATCGCACAGGATGTCGTTCCGGCGGCACGCGCCGATGAACTCGTCCATGCGCTGCTGCGCGTCCGGGGCGTCGGTATAGGACATCGTGGAACCCGAGTAGCCGAGCCCCCACTTCGGCGTGAATGCCGGGCGGCCGGTCAGCCAGGTGAAGCGCCGGGTGACTTCGGCCAGCGAATCTCCGCCGATGAAGTAATAATCGAGATCGCCATGATCGGCCTTGAAATAGCGGTAGAGGCCATGATAGTTGTCCATCTCCTTGCCCATGTCGAAGGTGCAGTCCGACAGCGTGTCGTAGAACAGCCCGAAAGAGCGCTTGCTGTTTTTTTTCCAGGTCAGGTAGAAGGGGATGTGTTTATACAGCGGGTCGGTCGTGCGCGCGCTGTAGCCCATCGGATCGACGTTGCACAGGCGGTAGCTCTGACCGGAACGGTTGGCGTCGCCGGCGCGCTCGCCCAGCCCGAAATACATTTCATCGGGTTCGCGCTCGAGATAGTGATAGACCTTGTCGTCCCACCAGCCGAAGTTGTAGCTCTGCGTCGGCCGGTCGCGCGCCACCTGCTGCCACTTTCCGCCGGCGCGCGTCTCCCACCGGCACTGGAAGCCGTCGCGGGCGATGGTCAAGCGCAGGCGTTCCGTCGAGATCACGAATTCGCCGGCGCTTTCTTCGAGTTCGTAGCGCGGCAGGGAAAAACCGGCGAGGTCGAGCCGGTCGCGGCCTTCGGCGGGAACGTCCTCCTGACCGGGCGCGATCGCCCAGGTGCGAGGAAAACGCCGTTGACCGCCCGGTAGCGGCATGACACGGATCAGATATTCTTCGAGTATGAAGACGTGGACGACGTGCGCCGCATCGCCAGAAAAAACGAGGTGGTTTCCCTCATCTGAAACGAGCGAGAAGAATGGGTTGCGGGACAGGGGCATGGCACTCTCCTTGGCGGAATTCCGGTTTCCGGGTAAGGGTCGTCGATCGCGCCGCCGCTCCGGCCTGGAGGAATCCGGAGCGGCGGAAATTCGGCGCGAATTCGACGCAAACAGGCTCAGTGGAAATCAGCCGGTATTTCCGAGCACCATGCGCGGCAGCCAGAGCGACAGCTCGGGTAAATAGGTCACCAGGAACAGAACGGCGATCTCCAGGGCAAACATGGGCAAGAGGGGGCGCGTGAGCTGGCTCAACGACACTTGCGAGACGCGCGCGGCGACGAACAATGTGCTGCCCACCGGCGGCGTGGCGATTCCGATGCACAGGTTGAAGGTGATGATGATCCCGAAATGCACCGGCGAAATGCCGAGGTTCATCGCCACCGGCAGGAAGATCGGCGTGAGGATCAGCAGCCCCGGCGTGATGTCCAGGAAGGTGCCGAGCGCCAGCACGAACACGTTGAACATGAACATCAGCACGTAGGAATTGTCGGACATGGCGATGATCGCGTTGGCCAGCATCTTCGCCGAACCCGTGCTCGCCAGGAGCCACGACATGGTCATCGACACGCCGACCATCAGCATGACCACCGCCGTGCCGACGGAGGCGTCGAGAGTCGCCTTGATCAGCGATTTCCACGACAGGCTCCCGTAGAAGAAGCGGCTGAGGATGAAGGTGTAGAGCACGGCAACGCCGGCCGCCTCGGTGGCCGTGAACACGCCGATGACGATGCCGCCCATGATGATCAGGATGAGCAGCAGCGACGGCGCCGCGCGCAGCGTAATGTGCATCGCCTCGCCGAAGGAGTACCGGTACGTGGTGGCCGGCAGCTTGCCGGTGTGCGCCTTCCACGCGATCCAGGCCATTACCGAGAGCGCCATCAGGATTCCGGGGATGTAGCCGGCGACGAACAACACGTCGACGGGGGTGCCGCCGGAAATCAGCGAGTAGACGATCAGCGCGCTGGACGGCGGGATCAGCAGTCCGCACGGCGACGAGGCGACGTTGGCGGCGGCGCAGAACGGCATGTCATAGCCTTCCTTGCGCTGCAACGGCGAGAGCGTGGAACCTACCGCGGCGGCCGACGCGACGGCCGAGCCGGAAATCGAGCCGAACAGGGCGTTCGCCGCGCACGAGATGTGCGCCAGCGAGCCGGGAAGCCAGCCGACGACGACCTTGGCGAAATCGATCAGGCGCGACGCGATGCCTCCGGTATTCATCATGCTGCCGGCCAGAATGAACAGCGGGATGGCCACCAGCGTGAAACTGTCGAGGCTGGAGGTCATGCGCTGCGCCGAAATCACGAAGGCCATCGAAGCATTCGGCGTGACGTTGAACAGGGCGAGCAGCGTGGCGACGCCGATGCAGAAGCTGACCGGCACGCCGTAGAGCAAGAGGAGCGTGAACGCCACGCAGAGTATGGTCAATTCGATCATGGCCGATCCTCCCCTTCCCCGCCCGTGGCGCTCAGCTTGCGCTCTTCCTCCGCGAGGTGTTCGAGCGCCTGCTCGACTTCGTCGGCCACCCGGAAATGCTGCGGTTTGCTCAAGATCAACACCTGATAGAAGATGATCAGCAGACCGCTCAACGGTATGCACAGGTACACGTAGCCCATCGGCAGCGCCAGGGTGGCGGAGCGCTGGTCGAGTTGCAGGGAACGCAACACCAGCCGGCCGCCGCCGTAGCACATCACCGATACCGCGAAGAGCAATACGATGGCCGCGACCGAGCGCATGTGCGCCAGCAGCTTTTCGCCATCGAGCTTCTCCGGGAACATCGTATAGGCCATGTGCTCCAAACGGCCGCAAGCGTAGGCGGTTCCGAGCAAACTCAGCCAGATGATGGCCAGGCGCGAACTTTCCTCGGTGAAGATGGACGGATCGTTGAGCGCGTAGCGCGTGAATACCTGGATGATCACACAGGAGAAAAGCGAAAAAAACAATACGACCAACGCGATTTCGAGCAGCCGGTCGACCGGCCGCTTCAGGCGGAACAGGGCATTCATTGGCGTCGTCCCCCAAGCCAGACCGTCCCGGAACGGAACGGCCTGACCATCTCGTGCGGCAAGAAAGGATTACTTGACGGCGGCGATGCCGTCGAGCAGCTTGGCGATGACCGGATTCTTGCGTTCCTCATCCATCATCGGCCCCACCTTGGCGACGAAGGCCGTCTTGTCCGGCGTGTTGAATTTCACCCCCATGGCGAGCGACTTCTCGCGCTCGCCCTTCTCGAAGAGCGCCCATTGCAATTTCTGGTACTCGAACGATTCGAGCGCGGCCTGCTTGATGATCTCCTGTTGCGGCTTTTTCAGGGAATCCCAGCGCGCGTCGGACATCACCAGCACGTCCGGCACGATCTGGTGCTCCGTTTCGGAATAATACTTGCAGACCTCGCCGTGGCGGCCGTTGGTCAGCGCGGTGACGTTATTTTCCGCCCCGTCGACGACGCCGGTCTGCAAGGCGGAATAGACTTCCCCCCAGGCCATCGGCGTCGGCGTCGCGCCGATGGCCTGGATCATCCGGATCGTCGTCGGGCTTTGCTGGACGCGGATCTTCAGTCCCTTGAGGTCGTCCGGCGTGCCGATCGGCTTCTTGGCGTAGAAGCTGCGCGCCCCGGAATCGTAGTAGGCCAGGCCGATGAAGCCGCTCTTCCTCGAGGACGCGAGGATCGATTCACCCACCGGACTCGTCAGAACCCTGAAGAAGTGATCGCGGTCGCGGAAGACGAACGGCAAGTTGAAGACCTTGTATTCCGCCGCGAACGTTTCCAGCGGCGACGCGCTGGCCTTGGTGATGTCGAGGATGCCGTTCTGGACCTGTTCGAGCATTTCGCGCTCGTTGCCCAGCACGCCATTGGCGAACACCGTGATCAGAATCTCGCCGTTCGACCGTTCCTTGACGAGATCGGCGAATTTCACTACGGCCTTGTGTACCGCGTGATCCTCCGGCAAACCGTGTCCAAGACGCATTTCCTCGACGGCTCCAGCGGACTGGGCGAGCACGCCCAACGCAAATGCCAGACCCACATATTTCAGTTTCATGTTCGTTTTCCTCCTCTAGGGTATCGAATGGTCGCTCTATCGCAAGACTTCCATCGTCGCCGCGGTCACGCCGCATTCCTGCCGCCGCGCCGGGTCTTTTCACGAACTGCCTATGTAACACTGCGTTTCGACGCAAATCAACGAAAGAGTTTGCAAATATTTTCAATTCTTCCCCGAAATACGGGCCAATGAACGGTTGACTCCCTTGATTATCAACGGATAATTATCCGTGAAAATATTTTCATGACCTGTGGATCGACCGATGAGCGGAAAACTCATGATCAAGGAAATCGCGCGGCAGACCGGCGTTTCCGCCAGCACGGTTTCACGTGTCCTGGCCGGCAAATCGAACATCAGCCCCGCGAATCGACGGAAAGTCCTGGAGTGCGCGCGGTCCACCGGCGCGCTGGCCAATCTCTCGGGCGGGCGGATGCTGTTCAACGGCATCACGGTTTTCGCGCCGAAGCGCGCCTTCGACCTGCGCGCCGACATCTTCTATTACAAAGTCATTCAGGGCATCCGTGGCGCCGTGGCACAGAGCGAGGTATACCTTTCATATTGCGCCATCGAGGAGAATGACTCGGACATTTCTCTGTTCATGGAACGGCTGGGGAGTCCGCGATGCGACGCGGCCATCGTCATTGGCATCGACGACCCGCACGTGCACGCGCTCGCGGCCGACGTCGGGAAGCCCTGCGTGCTGATCAACTGCGACTCGGACAGTATGTGTCTCGACGCCGTTTCGCCCGATCACCGGCTCATCGGTCGCTATTCGGCGAAATATCTGATCGAGCACGGCCACCGCGACATTCTGGTCCTGATGTGTCTGCGGCGCGGCACGATGGAGCAGCGGCTCAACGGTATCCGCGAGGCATTTGCCGCGTACAACATCGTTTTCGACGACAAGCGCCATCTGGTCACCACGTCGGGTTTCGCCGCCGAGGAAGCCCGCGAGGCCATCGGCGCGCATCTTGCGAAACTCGAACGCGAGCGCTACCCCACGGCGATCCTCGCGGGTGGCGACTTCATGGCCTCCGGCGTGATCGCCGAGATACTCGACCGCGGCTGTATCATTCCTGGCGACGTTTCGGTCATGAGCATGGACGGATTCAATCTCGCGGAAACTCACGACATCCCGCTGACCGCCGTCCACGTGCCCCGCGACGAACTTGGCGCGGAGGCATTGCGTCTGCTGCAACAGCGCATCGCCTCGCCAGGCGCCCCCTGCGGCCATCTGCTGCTCGGCGGCCGCCTGTTCATCGGCAACTCGGTGAAGCGCCTCGGCCGCCGCAAGGCAAAAACCGCGGCCGGGCACAGCTATGACCTTTACGGG
>JAITAJ010000368.1 GCA_031284185.1 Accumulibacter sp.
GATGAGCTACAAGACGCGCTTCCGGCCAATCGAGGGACTCGTCGGTAGCGTTTGGCTTTCAGAGGACAGCGGTTTGAGAGGACAGAAGACAGTCCCAGAGGACAGCGATTTGAGAGGACAGAAGACAGTCCCAGAGGACAGCGATTTGAGAGGACAGAAGACAGTTCCAGAGGACAGCGGTTTGAGAGGACAGATGACAGATGAATTTGGGCGCTTCGCGCCGGATGAGATGGCAAAACCGAGCGCCCGGTTTTTCGTCCATCCCCCGGCGTGAAGCGCCGCAAGTTGATTTGTCTTCTGTCCTCTCAAACCGCTGTCCTCTGAACCCGAGCACTCGGTTTTCTGTCCTCCGAACGGCGCGAAGCGCCGCAAGCTCATCTGTCATCTGTCCTCTCAAACTTCTGTCCTCTGGAACTGTCTTCTGTCTTCTCAAATCGCTGTCCTCTGAACCCGAGCACTCGGTTTTCTGTCCTCTGAACGGCGCGACAGCGCCGCAAGCTCATCTGTCTTCTGTCCTCTCAAACTTCTGTCCTCTGAACTCCAGCGCCAGTATCAGCATTTGAACCGAAACCGCTCTAATAACCTTTGTTTCTTATGTTATGCGTGAGGCGGGCATAAGCAAATAGGAATTGATTCGTTGGGGGAAACGGCGGGAGTCCCTAGACTGAAAACCTGACCCCGAGGCGGGGAACGACTCGATGACGATCCGGGGGCCGATGGGCGGTTTCACGCCGGCGGCACAGGAGAACGACAGAATGAACTTCCAGCAACTCAAAATCATGCGCGAAACGGTACGTCAGGATTTCAATCTCACGACCGTGGCCAATGCCTTGTTTACCTCACAGCCCGGTGTCTCGAAACACATCAAGGATATCGAGGATGAGCTGGGGGTCGAAATCTTCGTGCGCCGCGGCAAACGCTTGCTTGGCCTGACGGAACCGGGCAAGGAAGTTCTCGCCGTCGTCGAACGCATCCTGCTCGACACGCAGAACATGCGCAATATCGCCGAACACTTCGCCAGCCGCGAGACCGGAAATCTGGTCATCGCCACGACTCATACCCAGGCCCGCTACGCATTGCCGGAAGTGATCAAACAGTTCAAGACCGAACACCCCAAGGTACATCTGGTCCTGCATCAAGGCAGCCCCCGGGAGATCGCCGACCTGCTGACGACAGGCGACGCGGACATCGCCATCGCCACCGAATGGCTGTCCAAGGTCCCGGAGATCGTGGCCTTTCCCTATTACACCTGGCATCACGCGGTCATCGTGCCGCGCGGGCATCCGCTCACCCGGCTCGAAAACATCACCCTGGCGGACGTCGCCGAGTACCCGATCGTTACTTATCACGAGGGTTTCACCGGGCGTTCCAACATCGACCGCTGCTTCAACGAGGCCGGACTGGTTCCCGATACCGTGCTTTCGGCCATCGACGCCGACGTGATCAAGACTTACGTCGATATCGGCCTGGGAATCGGCATCATCGCTTCGATGGCCTACCATCCAGAACGCGATGGCAACCTGGTCCGCCTCGACGTGCCCCGGCTGTTCGTCCCGAACACCACGCGCCTGGCAATACGCCGCGGCGTCTATCTGCGCAGCTATGCGTATGCGTTGATCGAAAAGCTCATCCCCGGACTGACCGAAAAAAAGATCAACGAAATCCTGCGCAACGAATCCAATCAGGATTTTTCGATCTAGGGTACGTTCTCATCGATGCGGGGATTCGGGAAGCGTCGCCCAGGGGGTTCCATGACGAGACATTCCTGTCGCCCGGAAAGCGTGGACAGGGAAAGGCCGGGCTTGCCGGATTTTTTCGGTTCTTCCGCGCCTTCGGCTCGTTCCTGTGATGAAGGAAATTCTTTTTCCGTACTATTCCACCCCTAGCCTGTCAATCTCTTCCGGCATCGCGTCAAAATCAACGGGAGGGTTTATTCTGCCGGCGGCTTCTCGCGCCTTGGCGAGTCGTTCCGGGGTCGGGTTTGGCCTGGCGGTCAGTACCTGGCCGTGGCAAGGAACCCGGAGACGAAGAGGACAGCAGCGACGAGGGGCTTGACGTTCATTTGAATTCCTTTCGCGCTTTACAGGAGCCGTGAGGCTTCCGGGTATTCGGCCCGGCGAAGAAAAACAGAGCCGCCCCAAAGCGGAGCCCCCCCCCCCCCTGCTCCCCGAAATGGCATGGGCCATCATTGCCGATTTGCGTACATTTCGCCGGTCACCATCGAAACGGGCAAAAACGATCAGACTCCGGCCGGACGCCGCAATGGAGGCGCCATGAAGGTGGGCGCCAGCGGCTGGCTGACGCAACGCCGCAGAATCGCGTCGATCTCGGCCCTGGTTTCCGCGTCGAGCTTCCAGTCCGCGATGCCGCCGACAGGGTCGAGCTGGGCGGGGCGGCGCGCGCCCCACAGCGCGATCGTCGGCCCCTGATCGAGTACCCAGCGCAAGGCGAGTTCCAGTACCGATTTGCCGTAACGCGCCTGAGCCAGGGTCTGCAATCCGGCCACCGCGGCAAGATATTGCGGCCGGCGCTCGGGCTTGAATTTGGGATCGTAACGGCGCAGGTCGTCTCCCTCGAACGCGCGTTCCGCCGTCACCTTTCCGCTCAGCAGACCACGACACAGCGCGCCGTAACTCAAGACCGTGAGACCCGCGCTCACGGCATACGGCAGAACGTCGCGCTCGATCTCGCGCTCGACCAGGTTGTAGGGCGGCTGTACCGTGTCCAGCCGCGTCACGGCGCGGAAGGCGTCCATCTGCTCCGGTGAGTGATTGCTCACGCCGATTGCCCGGATCTTGCCCTCGCGGCGCAGATCGTCGAGTGCCTTCGCGGTTTCCTCGATCGGTGTTTCCAGATCGGGCCAGTGTATCTGGTAGAGGTCGATGACGTCGGTGCGCAGACGCCGCAGCGAATCCTCGATTTCCTGCCGGATACGCGCGGGCCGCGCGTCGCGGAACACCTTGCCGTCGGCCCAGTCGAGTCCGGCCTTGGTGGCAATCTGCGCCTCGCCGCGCAAACCGCCTTCGCTCAGCGCCTTGCCGACGATTTCTTCGGAACGGCCAAAGCCGTAGACCGGCGCCGTGTCGATCAGCGTGATGCCCGACTCGACGGCGCGGCGAATGGCGGCGATGGATTCGGCCTCGTCGGTGCCGCCCCACATCCAGCCGCCAATGGCCCAGGTGCCCAGGCCGATGCGCGAGGTTTCGACGCCGGAGGCGCCGAGAATGATTTTTTCCATGCCTTGTCTCCTTTGGACGATCCGCGCATGTTACGCCGCGCGGCTCGCCTTGTGACGAATCGATGCGATGCCGGGAAAAACCGGGCGATTCTTCCGATGCCGAGACCCGTGGGAAAGACCCTCCGGGAGCGCCGATGGATCACGGATCGGTCTTCAACCACATGGGGTCCTGTTTCAGAATGCGCTCATGGATGGGGCAGCTCTCGGAATGCGCGCCGGGCAGGTAGGCGATGCTCATCAGAAATTCGTTGACTATTTCGCCGCCCGTGAAACGGAACAGCTTTTTGAACAGTCTGACCCATTCTCTTATGGGTCGCGGATGATGGTATTCCAGCCACTTCTCAAAGGATCCGAATTCTCTTTGCAGCGCCATGATGACTTTCGCATTCACGATGACGGCATCGATCTTCATGGGATTCCGGATGATATCCACGTCCGCCAGGAGGCGTTCCCTGTCCATTTCCGCGTATGCCGCGACCTTTCGGATGTCGAAGCCATCGTAGGCCCTGCGAAACGCGGGTTCTTTCTTCAGGATCGTTTCCCACCTCAGCCCGGCCTGGTTGATTTCCAGTATCAGCCTGCCGAACAGTTCATTGTCGTCATGAATCGGGAAGCCGTAGTGATTGTCGTGGTAATTCTTGTGCAAAGCCTTTCTGTCTTCACTCTGTATCGTTTCGATGTGACTGCAATAGGACATAGTCGTTTTCCGTAGATCGGGTCGGCCCGCGAGGCGCGACCCAGTGAAAGCAATGACGCCACGTCGGATCACGCGCGCCGCCACGATCCCGCCGCTCATGGCCCAGGCAAGAGCGCGCGGGTTTCTCCGGCACATGTTTCGTCCCGGTCGAAACGGTCGATGTTGCGTCGGCGCGACGGACGATAGGTCAGCCGAACGCACTACCCGGCATGGGCAAGGTCATCGTAAACGTCGTCCCTTCCCCCGGCGCGCTGTTCACCGTGATGCTGCCCCCCAGGCTGCGAGTCACGATGTTGTAGACGAGGTGCAGCCCCAGGCCGCTGCCGCCCTGACCCCGGGCGGTGGTGAAGAAGGGATCGAAAATCCGGTCGATGTTCTCGCGCGCGATGCCCTTGCCGTCATCGGCATAGATCAGCGCGATGCCTCGTTTCCTGGTCTTCGCCGTGATGACGATCTCGCCTTCCTGCCCTTCGTCGAAACCGTGCATCAGCGAGTTGGTGATGAGGTTGGTGAGAATCTGGCTCAGGGCGCCCGGCATGGTGTTGATCCGCAGCGTGTCCGGGCACTGGATGGAAACCTTGATCTTCGTCCTCTTGAGCCGGGGCGTGAGCGAAACGAGGATGTCCCTGAGATAGTTTCCCAAATCCACCGTCTGCCAGGTTTCGTTGGACTGGTCCACGGCGATCTTCTTGAAGCTCTGGATCAGGTTCGACGCCCGCACCAGGTTGGTGAGGATGATCTGCACGGTCTCCTTGCTGGAATCGATGAAATTCGCCAGATCCGATTTCTTCATCGTTCCCGCGGCAAAGATGGCGGCGAGCACCTTGGTCAGTTCTTCCAGGTGCGACGCGGCGGTGACGCCGATCCCCAGGGGGGTGTTGACCTCGTGCGCGATGCCCGCCACGAGCGAACCCAGGGCGGCGAGCTTTTCACTCTGGATCATCTGGTCGGTGGCGTTCTGCAAATTGGAAAGCGCCTTCTGTAATTGCTGGTTGCTTTCCTGCAAATCATGGGTCTGCTGTTCGACGTGGCGCTGCAAGGTCAGGTTGTGCACGAACATCGAGTAGGAATCGCCGATCGAATTCGTCGAGCGTTCCACCCGGCCCATCAGTGCCTGATTGATTTTCTCCAGGCTGGCGATCTTGCGCTCAAGCGCCGTGATTCGCGCCGGGTCCTCCGCGTTCCGCTCTGGATCGATCACGGGGCTTCGTCTCCCAAGACCAGGGCGGTCAGGGTGTGATTGACGTGTACGCCGCCAAACTGTTCGCCATAAGTGGAAAAACCGATCAGCGGATATTGCGCCAATACCTGCCTTGCCCGGTCGATTTCGCCGTATTGCCGCATTTCCAGGCGCCGCAGGATGCAGTCGCTGGCGAAGATCAGCGCCGGCCTGGAAATGGTCTGGCGGACTGCGGCCAGCCCCGCTTCCAGATTGTCGACCAGACTCGTGGAATGCCTGGCCACCGTGAGCACGAGGCCGGTATCGATGGCGCAGAAAAAGGTCAGGCTGCCATCCGGGTTGAGCTTCTGGATCGAACGCACGTAATACTCGCCGCCGATCTTCAGCATGACCGGGTAGGCGGCGAATACTTGCGGGTTGAGCGCGTCGGCGGTCAGGCCGATGGCTTCGGCGTAACCCTCGACGGCGGGTATGCCGTTGATTTCCATGACCGTGCGGGTCGCCAGGTCGGCGGCGGTGATGACCAGGCGCGTGTCGGTCGGCTCGAAATGCTGGATATGAATCGGCGTGAACGGCAAACTCGTCTCAAAGAGGGCGAGCACGGCGGCGTTCTCGTGAAAGGCGCCTTCGTGATAGACGTGGGTATGCCTGAAATCGAGGCCGTCGCCGGCCGAAGCGCCGATCAGGGGGATGCCCATCAACGCGTAGTTGATGACCGCGATCACTTCCTCTTCGAGCGTAGACAGACCGTCGATGAGCAGCAGGGCGAAACTCTTTTTGCGGTCCGCCCCGGCGAGCGCGTCCAGTTCCTTGGGCATGGCCTTGTCCGCGAACCCCCGCAGATCGCCGATGAAGATCGGCTTCATCGTCAATTTTTCGGAGACGATGGCGGCGCAGACGATGGAATCCTCGATGTAGCCCTCGCCGCCGAGAATCTCGCCGGCGGTCGTGCAGCCGATGGCCGGGCAATCGAACGTCAGCTTGATCGCCTTGCCCAATGCGGCGAGATCGTATTTCGGCGAACAAAAAAAGAGCAGGGCATCAGGCTCGATACCGGCCATTTGCGCCGCCAGTTCCCCGACGGCTTTCCCTGCATTCCGATCCAGGCTCTTGCCGAATTTGACCTCGATGGCGGACATGGCTCACCTCACTCTCTTCTTCATTGGTTTTCAGATTCGCCACGCGACGCAGGGGGGGGGGGGGGGCGTCCTTGAAACTCTCGCGGATTCTCAATATTTCTTCCTTGTGCGCCAGGAAGAGATCGATCAGATACGGGTCGAATTGCTTGCCACGCTGCATCTCCATGTAGGCGAACACCTCGCCAACCTCCCACTCGGGTTTGTAGCAACGCGCGCTGCAAAGCGCGTCGAATACGTCGGCGATGGCGGTAATGCGCCCATAGATGTTGATTTCTTCGCCCTTCAGCCCGTTCGGGTAGCCGTTGCCATCGTAACGCTCGTGATGCTCGTTGGCGACGATGGCGGAAATGTCGAGGAGACGGCTGTTGGAACCGGCAAGCAGCTTCTGGCCGATTCCCGAATGCCGCTTCATGATCTCGAACTCTTCGCTGGTCAGCTTTTCCGGCTTGTTCAGGATGGAATCGGGAACGCCGACCTTTCCGATGTCGTGCATCGGCGCCGCTTCCTTGAGTATTTGCGCATCCGATTCGTCCATGCCCGCCGCGCGCGCCAGCAGGTAGCAGTATTCCGCCACGCGCCGCACGTGATTGCCGGTTTCCTCGGAACGGGTTTCCGCCAACGCGCCGATGCGCTCGACCACCTCCTTCTGGGTGCGTTCCAGCTCGTTCGCAAGACTGATGTTGTCGAAGGCGACGGCGACGTTGGAACAGAAAATGCTGAGGAGGTCCTTGTCGAACACGCTCAATTCACGAGTGCCATCGACATAGATGATGTTGCCTCCGCCACCGCTGCTCAGGAAAAAGAGCACGATGTGATCGGCCGCGAAAACGTCTTTCCCCGAGGCGATGGCGGCATGAACGTCATCGAGAATCTTTCGCGGCAGAACCTCTTCGATCAGACGCCCGCCAGACCCGGCGTAACGACCGATCCCCGCGAGGACGAGCAGACAATCGGCGCCGTTGTCCCTGGCGAATCGTTCCGAACCGCAGCAGAAGGCGTCCGCGCCGAGTTTCAGCAGCGACACCAGTTGCGTCAGCACGCCGCAGACGAAGCGCTCCATCGACTGGACCTTGAAAATGCTGGCCGAGGCGCTGACGATCTGTTCCAGCCCGGAGCGGTTCTGTTCGATGATTTCCAGGTCGGCATACGCGCGCAGGCCCGCAACCACCGAGGTGAACAGCTTCTGTGCGGTCAATTCGGTCTTGGTCTTGTAGTCGTTGATGTCGTATTCGAGGATGACTTTCCGTTCCGGCGCCTGCCCGGGCTGGCCAGTGCGCAGGATGATGCGGGTCATCGGGTTGCCCAGGATCTCCCGGATATGGCGCACCACGTCCAAGCCGGCATCGTCGGTTTCCATGACCACGTCGAGAAACATCACTGCCGTATCCGGATGCGCCGCCATGAGCGCCTTCGCTTCCACGCCGCTGTAAGCGTTCAGGAATTCC
>JAITAJ010000030.1 GCA_031284185.1 Accumulibacter sp.
GCCGTCGGGAAACCGGCCACGACGAAGCCCACGTCGATCTGGTTATCCTTGAAACGGCTGGTCGTCGCGCCGAAATCCAAGTGATCGACCTTCACGTCGCCATAGGTCAGCTTGGCCACATCGAAAATCGCCCGCACATCCGCCTCGACGCCCGAACCGGCAGCGCCCACGCTGACACGTTTGCCTTTCAGATCATCGATGCCGGCGATCTTGGCGTCCTTGGCCAGAATGACCTGGACGTGCTCTGGATACAGGGCGGCGACGGTCCGCAGATTCTTCAGCGGTTCCTTGAACATCTGCTGCCCGTTGTAGGCCCAGAACGCCGTGTCGTTCTGCGCGAAAGCCACTTCGATTTCGCCCTTGCCGATGAGATTGAGGTTGGCCACGGAAGCGTTGCCCGTCTCGGCGGTCGCTTGCAGGGCGCCGCTCTTGCTGGCTGCCTGGGCGATCGCTCCGCCAATGGGATAGTAGGTTCCCGAGGTGCCGCCCGTGGCGACGGAGACATAATCCTTGGCCTGTGCCACTCCGGCGCAAAGACAAACGCTCAAGGCGGTAATCGAAAACAAGCTCGTCAATTTATGCTGTTTCATGCTATTCGTCCTTTACTTGTGTGTTTCCGTTGTCTGACTGGATTTTGCTGCGAAACGCTGCCGCAAATAAATGAACAACAAAACGCCCAGGCCGCAAAGATCGGAAAGGGTCTCCGGTACCAGCAGTCCCAGCGCCCCGGCCAACGCCACGATGCGCATCGGCCATGACAGGTGCCCGTTATAGTACCCGATAGTTGCCATGGAGAGCAGGTAAACCCCCATCAATGAGGTGACGGTCGCCTGAACCATGAGCAGGGGACTCGCTCCCACCAGCAACAGGATCGGATTATAGACGTAGATGTACGGTACCAGGAACCCCGCCAGCGCCAATTTGAGCGCAGTCACTCCCGCCTTCATCGGGTCCGCGCCGGCAATGCCCGCCCCGGCATAGGCCGCGAGCGCGACCGGGGGCGTGAGATCCGCCGCGATGCCGAAATAGAACACGAACATGTAGGCCGCGATGTCCGGCACGCCGAGCAGTTTCAGCGCGGGAGCGGCCATGGTGCTGGTGACGATGAAGTTGGCCGTGGTCGGCAGACCGGTTCCCAGCAGGATGCTGGCGCACATGGTCAAGAGGAGCGTCGGCAGGAGCAGGCCGCCGGAAAGATCGACGATCCCCCCGGCGATGCGCAGCGCCAGCCCGGTCAGGGTGCCGGTGCCGATGATGAAACCGACGCAGGCGCAGGCACAGGCCACGCCCAGGGACGAACGAGCGCCCGCCTCGAAGGCCGCGATGAGTTTCTTTGGAGTCAGGCGCGTTTCCTTGTTCAGCCAGGAAAGCGGAAGGCTGACCAGAATGCCGCAGAAAGCCGCCATCAGGGGCGTGTAACCCGCGATCAGCAGGTAGATGATGGCGCCGAGCGGCAGAAGCAGGAAGCCGCGGGTTTTCAGGAGATACCAGACGTTGGGCAGGTTCTCGCGCGAGAGACCGGAGAGTCCGAGCCTTTTTGCTTCGAGGTGTACCTGGATGAGCACGGCGGAGTAATAGAGCAGCGCCGGAATGATGGCCGCCTTGGCCACGTCGATGTACGGCCAGCCCAGGAACTGGGCCATGATGAAGGCGCCCGCGCCCATCACCGGCGGCATGATCTGCCCGCCGGTCGACGCGGCGGCCTCGACGGCGGCGGCGAAGTGCGGCCGGTAGCCCACGCTTTTCATCAGCGGGATGGTGAACATGCCCGTGGTACAGACATTGGCGACGGACGAGCCGGAAACGGTTCCCATGATGCCCGAAGCGAGCACCGCGACCTTGGCCGGGCCGCCCGAAGCCCAGCCCGCCAGCGCCATCGCCAGGTCGATGATGAACCTTCCGACGCCGGTTTTTTCCAGCACGGCGCCGAACAGGATGAACATGAAGACGAAGGTCGAGGAGACTTCCAGCGGCGTGCCGAAAATCCCTTCCGTGCCCAGGTACATGTGGTTGATGATGCGGGAGATGGAAAATCCCCGGTGGCTCATGCCGCCGGGCAACGCATTGCCGAAGTAGCAGTACAGGAGACAGAGGATGGCCAGACACGGCAGCACCGGATTCGAGATGCGGCGGGTCGCTTCCAGCAGCACGAAGATCAGGATGAACCCCATGACGAGATCGAGGGTGGAGGGCAGGCCCGAGCGCTCGATCAGCGACATGTAATTGACCACCAGATACAAGCTGGCGCACACTCCGAGCAGCCCGACGACGACGTCATACCACGGCAGGCTGTTCTTCCCGGATTTCTTGCTGGCGGGGTACAGGAAAATCGTCAGCAGCAGGGTAAACGCGAGGTGTACCGCGCCCTGATGCTGCGCCGGCAAGAGACCGAATCCCGATGTGTAGAAGTGGAAGCACGACATGGCGACCGCGACGAGCATCACCAGCTTGGCCAGGGGGCCGGAAAATACCCGGAATGCCGATTCTGTATCGTACTTGCGTATCAGCTCGTCGAAATCGATGCTGCCGCCGGGGGAATCCGAGGGAGCGTTGAGATTTTCTCGTGCCATGTGAAGACCTCCTCCAGTAAGGGTAACGTGGTCGGTCGAATGAGTTTTCAGCGTTCCGCCGATGATGAGCCGGTCTTCCGCCGGAAAATCCGCGATTCGCCTCTTGCGGCGCGAAAGCGGTTTACCATGGGCGCCGCGAAAGAATACAACAAAAACCGGCGAAGCCCAAAAACCGCCGGGCGGCGGGATGATCCGCCGCGGAAGCGCTCGGGAAATCGCCGCGCCGTCGCGGGGAGGCCACGTCCGGCCCAGCCCGTGACCCACGCGATCCCGCCCGCCGGATCGATGTCCGATCCCGGAAACGTCCTCACCATTTCCCGAGCCGCGTATATAATCACCGGCTTTACGGATTTCCCCTGAACAGTCATGGAAGCGGAACAGATCAACCAGATCGCCAACCGACTCGTGGACCTCGCGCAGCGCGCCACCGAGTTGCGGAGGTATCTTTGACTACGATCGGAAATCCGATCAACTGAACGCGGTGACGCGCGAACTGGAGGACCCCGCGGTCTGGAACAATACGGAGCGCGCGCAGGAACTCGCCAAGGAAAGGAAGGCGCTCGAAGACGTCGTGCTGACCCTGAACCGGGTGGCGGGCAGCCTTGGAGATGCCAGGGAACTGTTCGCCATGGCGCGCGAGGAGAATGACGAGGCGACCCTGCTCGCCGTCGCCGGGGACGTCGACGGGATCGAAAAGGAAGTCGCCGTCCTCGAATTCCGGCGCATGTTCAACAACCCGGCCGATCCGCTCAACTGTTTTCTCGACATCCAGGCCGGCGCCGGCGGCACCGAGGCGCAGGACTGGGCGTCGATGCTGTTGCGCATGTACGTGAAATACGGAGAGCGCAAGGGCTACGCCGTCGAGATTCTGGATGAATCCGAAGGTGACGTGGCCGGCATCAAGACCGCCACCCTCAAACTCTCGGGCGACCATTGCTTTGGCATGTTGCGCTCGGAAACGGGCATTCACCGTCTCGTGCGCAAATCGCCGTTCGACTCGAACGCCCGTCGGCACACCAGTTTCGCGTCGGTATTCGTCTACCCGGAAATCGACGATTCGTTTGAAATCGAGATCAATCCCGTCGATCTGCGCATCGACACTTACCGCGCCTCGGGCGCGGGGGGGCAGCACATCAACAAGACCGATTCGGCGGTTCGCATCACGCACCTTCCGTCGGGCGTCGTCGTGCAATGCCAGAACGACCGTTCCCAGCACCGCAATCGCGCCGAGGCGATGGCCATGCTGAAATCGCGTCTGTACGAGGCCGAAATACGCAGGCGCCAGGCCGAGCAGCAGAAGCTGGAGGACGCCAAGACCGACATCGGTTGGGGCCATCAGATTCGTTCCTACGTGCTCGACCAATCCCGCGTCAAGGACTTGCGCACCAGCGTCGAAACGGGTGACACGCAGCGCGTGCTCGACGGCGATCTCGATCTTTTCATCGAAGCCAGTCTCAAGCAGGGCGTATAGGTCGGAGGACAGATGTTTGAGAGGACAGGGGACAGCGAAACCGGGCGCTCGGTTTTTCCGTCTCATTCGGCGCGAAGCGCCGCATGTCATTTGTCCGTCTTCCGTCTTTTCAAACCTCCGTCCTCTGGAACCGTTTTCTGTTTCATTTCGGGGAATCGACATGCCTGACCAGCCGCCCATCGTCCAGGAACAGGACGAAAACCATATCATCGCGGAACGCCGCGCCAAGCTCGCTGAATGGCGCGCCGCGGGCAAGGCTTATCCGAACGATTTCGCGCGAGAGAACCTCTCGGGCGAGATCATCGAGAGCCACGACGCGAAATCCGGCGAGGAACTCGAAGCCAACCCGGTCAAGGTCAGGGTGGCCGGTCGCATGATGTTGAAGCGCGTCATGGGCAAGGCATCGTTCATCACCATTGCGGACGCCGGCGGACGTATTCAGCTCTACGTCGCGCGCGACGCCGTCGGCGAGGAGGTCTATGCCGCTTTCAGGCGCTGGGATGTCGGTGACATCGTTGGCGCCGCCGGCGCGTTGTTCCGCACCCGTACCAACGAACTCACCGTGCGCTGCGCCGAACTGCGCCTGCTGTCGAAATCGCTGCGCCCGCTGCCGGAAAAATTCCACGGCCTCGCCGACCAGGAACAGAAGTACCGTATGCGTCACCTCGACCTGATCATGAACGAGCCATCGCGCGTCACCTTCATGGCGCGCAGCCGCATCGTGCAGTCGATCCGCGGCTATATGTGCGCGCACGGTTTCCTGGAAGTCGAAACGCCGATGATGCATCCGATTCCGGGTGGCGCGTCGGCGCGTCCGTTCCGAACGCACCACAATGCGTTGGACATGGATCTTTTCCTCCGCATTGCGCCGGAGTTGTATCTCAAGAAACTCGTCGTCGG
>JAITAJ010000052.1 GCA_031284185.1 Accumulibacter sp.
CCGACAGTCCGGCCAGTTCCTCGCGTTTTTCCGGCGCCGCCGAGAAGGCCAGCTCGTAATCGTCGCCGCCGGCCAGCTGGCATCGGCGCGCCAATCCGCCGTCGACCTCCTCCGGCAACGCCGGCAGCCGCGCGGCGAAAATTTCGGCGTCGAGCGCCGAACGCGCGGCGATGTGCCCGATATCCGCCAGCAGGCCGTCCGAAACGTCGATCGCCGAATGCGCCAGGCGGCGCCGCCGCAAGGCCATGCCCAATTCGACGCGCGGGACCGGCCGCTGCAACAGACCGACGCAACACGCGCCCAGATCGCCCGGCAGCGTGACGCGGCCCTGCAAGTGCGCCAGGCCAAGCGCCGCCAGACCGGGACGGCCCGACACCCAGATGTCGTCGCCGGGCTGCGCGCCGTCGCGGCGCAAGGCGCCGCCGGCGGGAACTTCGCCCAGCGCGGTAACGCACAGATTGAGCGGCCCGCGCGTCGTATCGCCTCCGATCAGATCGACGCCGTAACGCTTGGCGCAGGCGAAAAACCCCGTCATGAAGGCCGCGATCCAAGGCTCGTCGACCGCCGGCAGACTGCCGGCGAGCAGCGCCCATCGTGGCCGCGCGCCCATCGCGGCCAGGTCGGACACATTGACCGCCAGGGTCTTCCACCCCAGTTGAGCGGGGTCGGTCCCGGCGAAAAAATGCGTCCCGGCGACCAGCATGTCCGTGGTGAGCGCCAGCTCCATCCCCGGCGAAGGATCGAGCAACGCGCAATCGTCGCCCGGCCCGAGAACGGTCTGCGGCGTCGGGCGCGTGAAGTGGCGGGCGATCAGGTCGAATTCGGAAGGCATGGAAACCCGTCCGGGCGCGGCGGGGAAATGGGCGTCACGGCCTCCCCGCCCGCCAGGCGGCGGCCTCGGGCGACCGGACATCGGAAGCCAATCTGTCCAGCACGCCATTGACGTACTTGTAGCCGTCGGTCCCGCCGAATCCCTTGGTCAGCTCGATTGCCTCGTTGATGACCACCCGGTACGGCGTCTGCGGGCAATGGAGCAGCTCATAGGCGCCGGTCAGCAGCACGCCGGCCTCGATCGGAGACAATTCGGCGAACGGCCTGTCCAGATAGGCTTGCAGCCGTTCCCGCAAGTCCCCCTGTCGCGCCAGGACGCCGCGCAGCAAGCCGGTGAAAAAATCGCGGTCGGCCTTGTCGAAACCCTCGCTGTCGGCCAGATGCGCCTCGATGCTGGCCTCCTCGTTGGCGCTGACCAGCCATTGATACAAGCCCTGCAAGACGAACTCGCGGGCGCGCCGGCGCGGAGACTTGACGGCTTTCCTCGGCGCCGGCCGGGCCGTCCCGGCATCCGTCGTCGGCCCGCTCATTGCGAACGGTCGCCGATGGCGCGCAGCAGATTGGCCATCTCCACGGCCGCCTGGGCGCAATCGCTTCCCTTCTGCCGCGCGCGCGCGAGCGCCTGATCGTCGTCATTGCAAGTCAGGATACCGTTGGCGATCGGAATGCCGGTATCGAGCTGCACCTCCATGACCGCGCGGCAGGAATCGTTCGCAACCACCTCGAAATGGTAGGTTTCTCCGCGGATGACCGCGCCCAGGGCGATCAGCGCGTCGAAGCGGTCGCTTTGCGCCATGTTTTGCAGCGCGAGCGGAATCTCCAGCGCGCCGGGAACGGTGGCGATCTCGACGTTGCCGGCGTCAACGCCCAGCCGCCCGAGTTCGGCGACACACGCGGCCAGCAATCCTTCGCAGATGCCCTGATTGAAACGGCTCATCACGATGCCGATGGACAAACCGCCTCCATCGAGATCGCAGTCGTATTCATGGATGTTTTTGAAACGGGACATGGGGGATCATTCCAGAAGAAAAAGAGGTCATTCGGATTCGGCGGGCGGCGCGACGAAACCCACGACTTCGAGGCCGAACCCGGTCATGCTCGGCATACGGCGCGGGCTGGCCAGGAGTTTCATCCGGCGCACGCCGAGATCGCGCAGAATCTGCGCGCCGATGCCATAGATGCGCGGGTCCCATTTGGCCGCGGGAGGCGGAGGAGCGGGAGGCCCGGCCAGGGCCGACAGAATGTCTTCGCCCGTCTCCGGGCGGCGCAGCAGCACGATCACGCCGGACTCGGCCCGCGAGAGCGCGCGCAGGGAGGCGTCGAGAGAGAAGGTATGGCGACCGCCCGCCGGATCGAGAAAATCGAGCACCGACAGCGGCTCATGGACGCGCACCAGGGTTTCCGTTCCGGAACGGACATCTCCCCGGGTGAGCGCCAGATGCACCTCGTTCGAGGTCAGGTCGATGAAAGCGTGCAGATCGAACTCGCCGTGCGACGACCTGACGGGCCGCGAATGGCTGCGTCTGACCAGCGTTTCATTGCGGCTGCGGTAGTGGATGAGATCGGCGATCGTGCCGATCTTGAGGCCATGCGCGCGGGCGAAGCCGATCAGGTCGGGAAGGCGCGCCATCGTGCCGTCATCCTTGAGAATCTCGCAGATCACCGAGGCCGGTTCCATGCCGGCGAGTTGTGCCAGATCGCAGCCGGCCTCGGTATGTCCGGCGCGCACCAGCACGCCGCCCGGTCGGGCGGTGATCGGAAAGACGTGTCCCGGCTGGACGATGTCGTCCGGGCGCGCGTCGCGCGACACCGCGGCCTGGATCGTGCGCGCGCGATCCTGTGCGGAGATGCCGGTGGTCACGCCCGTGGCGGCCTCGATCGAAACGGTGAACGCCGTGTTGTACAGGCTCCGGTTATCGCGCGCCATCGGCGCCAGGCCGAGCTGCCGGCCGCGCGCCTCGGTGATGGTCAGGCAGACCAACCCGCGCGCGTGGGTAACCATGAAGTTGATGGCTTCGGGTGAAACGTATTCGGCGGCGAGCAGCAGATCGCCCTCGTTCTCCCGGTCCTCCTCGTCCACGAGAATGACCATGCGACCGGCGCGTACTTCGGCGATGATGTCCTCGATCGGCGAGATCGAGGACGGCTGACTCAGCGGCCCCATTTACCGTACCTCCATCGTCTCTGGAATCGACACTTTGATCGGTTCCGGGAGCGTTTGTTTCGGCTTGTTTCGATTCACGTCGCTTCCAGGTGGCTGCCAAGGGACTTCAAATCGGCTTCCAAAAACGGCGCCGCCTCGGAACGGCGCGCCACCCCCGGTGAAAACCAAGGGAGGCATTCTCCCATAGCGGAGCGGCGGAAGCCAGAGTTTCAGAGGACAGCGTTTCAGAGGACAGCGTTTCAGAGGACAGCGGCTTGAGAAGACAGAAGACAGAAAAACCGAGCGCTCGGTTTTTCGTTTCCCACTCGGCGCGAAGCGCCCAAGCTGATCTGTCCTCTGTCTTCTCTAGCGGCTGTCTTCTGAAACCTGCCGATTCACACGACTTCCGCGAGATCGGGGTCCTTCTGCCAGGCGCTTCGCTCCGGGGTGGACAGCGCATAGTGCCGGCTCTGCTCGATCGTCTGCTCCAGGAAGGTCTCGATCAACCTGCGCAAGTGCCCCGCTTGCGGCAACATCGCGCCAAAGAAAAGCACCCATTCCCGACGGCGCACCAGGATCGTCGGAAAATTTTCGATCTCCAGATTTCCAAGGCGTTCGGCATTTTCCTCGATGTCCCGCCAGATGAACCTCGCTCCGGGAAAACGGTCGGCCAGCCGCTCGAATTCAGGGCGGTATTCCCGGCACGTCCCGCACCATTCGGCGCAAAGACATACCACGGCGAGATCATCGAAATGAAGGCGCGTGCTTTCTGAATCGGACGGATACATGACGGGGAACAATCAGCACAAACGGCAGACATCTTACCCAGAGGGCAGAGGCTTGAGAAGACAGATTGGCTTGCGGCGCTTCGCGCCGAATGAGAAACGAAAAACCGAGCGCTTGGTTTTCCGTCTTCTACCCGGCGCGAAACGCCGCAAATCAATCTGTCTTCTCAAATTTCTGTCTTCTGAAACTCTGTCTTCTGAAACTCTGCCCTCTGAGACTCGAACAGATCACCTTGACCATCCTCGACATTCTCGTCCGTCTCTGGCTCGATGAAGCGCGCGCCCACTCCCAGCAGGCGCACTGCCTGCTCTCGCCGCGCCCATGCTTCGTCGAGCAGGGCCGTCCACACCGCCTCGTCGGGCGCAACGCTTGCGCATTCGGCGGTCGTGCGCGTGAAATCGGCGAACTTGATCTTCACCACTGCCTGATGTATCGGTCTCGGCGCGGGCAGTCCGGCAAAGCGGCGGCGAAATTCCGCGATCAGGGGCGGCAGTTCGGCGCGGCAGGCGAGCAGATCGGGCAAGTCGCGGGCATAGGTGGTTTCCACCGACAATGACTTGCGGAGGCGGTCCGGGCATACCGGGCGCTCGTCGATGCCTCGGCAAAGCTGATGGAGCGCCGTGCCGAAACGCCCGAATTCGGCAGTCAGGCGGATCAGATCCCAGGCGCGCAGATCGCCACAGGTGCGTACTCCGTGCTTCTGCAAGCGCGCAGCCGTTACCTTGCCGACGCCGAAAATCCTGTCTACCGGCAAGGCGGCGATGAAGACGTCGACATCCCGCGGGCGAACGACGAATTGCCCATCGGGTTTGTTCCAGTCGCTGGCGACCTTGGCGAGAAATTTGTTGGGCGCGATGCCCGCCGACGCGGTGATGCGGACTTCGGCGCGGATGCGGGCGCGGATTTCTTCGGCCATCCGGGTCGCCGAGCCTTGGCAACGATGGCCGAGGCCGCTCACGTCGAGATAGGCTTCGTCGAGCGACAGCGGTTCCACCAGGGGCGTGTAATCACGGTAGATGGCGAGGATTTGTTGCGAGGCTTCGCGGTAACGGCGAAAATCCGGCGGCAGCAAAATGAGCTTCGGGCACAACCGCAAGGCCCGCGCGGTCGACATGGCCGAATGCACGCCGAAGGCGCGCGCTTCGTAGTTGCAGGTGGCGATCACCCCGCGCGCCTCGGCGCGTCCGCCGACGGCGAGCGGTTTGCCCCGCAGCGAAGGGGCGTCGCGCATCTCGACCGCGGCGTAAAAACAATCGCAATCGCAGTGAATGATCTTTCTCATGGCAGCGTGTCCATCCGCGATTATAGGAAAACGGTCGGCGCGCGAAGACAAGCGGCTCGACAATCCAATTTCGACGTTCGCATCTGACCGCGCGGGCGGTCGGCGATCCTGCCGATGGAACGACGGCGTGCCGCGGCGACAGAGGGCGAGGCTTCGCGGTCGCGGCGGAAATCCGATGGCGGCGGGATGCCGGGATGCGCGAGCGCCCCGGCCCGCCTCATCCCCTTCCAATCCGCCGCAATGCTTGGTTAACCGGACATAAAGGGTAGAATGAATTCGCTGTACTGAATTTTGCGTAATTGGTGGCTCGACATGGGCGTTGCCAGATTCTCGCCCTGAACGAGCGTTTCGTGACACTTGGGGGGATGACATGGGTCAGAACAATACGGTCAGGCTTCGTACTGTAGCGCTCGTCGGCCACGGCTCCGGCGGCAAAACAACTCTTGCCGAAACATTGCTTGCCGCTGCCGGCGCAATCAGCGGCAAGGGGTCGGTGGAGAAGGGCAACACGGTTTGCGATTTCGATCCACAAGAGAAGGAACTGGGTCATTCGATCAACTCTACCCTCGGCGGCTTCGATTGGCTCGACGCGCGGATTCAATTCATCGACACGCCCGGATATCCCGACTTTGCCGGGCAGGCCATCGGAGCGCTCGCCGCGGTCGATACGGCGCTGGTGGTGATCAACGCGCAAACCGGCATCGAACTGACCACGGATCGCATGATGCGCCTCGCCGGCGCGCGCCAGCTCTGCCGAATGATCGTCATCAACAAGATCGACGTGGAGAATATCGATCTTCCCAGGCTGGTCGGCGAAATACGCGAACGCTTCGGCAGCGAATGTATGTTGCTGAATTTGCCCGCGCAACAAGGCAGGGAGGTCGTGGACGTGCTCGGCCACGATGGCGGTGAAAGCGATTTCGATTCGGTGGCCACCGCGCATCGCGCGCTCATCGACCAGATCGTCGAAGAAGACGAAGAACTCCTCGACAAATATCTCGAAGATGGCGCGGACCCGGACGCCGAACAATTATATGCGCCCTTCAAGAAGGCGCTTCGCGCCGGGCACCTGATCCCCATCCTGTTCGTTTCGGCGAGAACCGGGGCGGGTGTTCCCCAGTTGCTCGATACCCTGGCCAAACTGGTTCCGAATCCGACGGAAGCCAATCCGGCGCCCTTCCTCAAGGGGTCGGCGGGCGCCGCGGAAAGCACGCCCTTTGAAGTCGTTCCCGATCCCGAAAGACACATCCTGGCCCATGTCTTCAAGATCGTCAGCGATCCGTTCGTCGGAAAGCTCGGCATTTTTCGCGTTCATCAGGGAACGATTCACAAGGATACCCAATTATTCATCGGAGAGGCCAAGCGTCCCGCCAAGGTAGGCCACCTCCTTCGTTTGCAGGGCAAGGAAAGCATCGATGTCGACGCGCTGTTCCCCGGCGAAATCGGCGCCATCGCCAAGGTCGAGGAAGTCGAGTTCAACAGCATGTTGCACGATTCGCACGACGAGGACCTGGTTCATCCGAGGCCCCTCGAATTCCCCGAGCCAATGCATGGACTGGCGGTCCAGACGCAAAAGAAGGCGGACGAACAGCGCCTGTTCGACGTGTTGCACAAACTGGAAATCGAAGATCCCTGCTTCAAGATCGAGCGTCACGCGACGACCAATGAAACCGTCATCCGCGGACTCGGCGAAATGCATCTGCGCGCCAAGCTTTCGCGCTTGTCCCAGCAATACAAAATCGAACTCAACACCAAGCCGCCGCAGATTGCCTATCGCGAAACGATTACCAATAAGGCCGAAGGCCATTGCCGGCACAAAAAACAGAGCGGCGGTGCCGGACAGTTCGGCTAAGTCATGCTGCGCGTCGAGCCGTTG
>JAITAJ010000101.1 GCA_031284185.1 Accumulibacter sp.
GCTGTTTTCTGGAACTGTCTTCCGATCACTGCTCACTGACCACCACCACCTTGATGGTGGCGGTGACGTCGGTGTGCGGCACGATTTCCAGCACCGACTCGCCGACCATCTTGAGCGGACCGTTCGGCATACGAATATCGGACTTCTCGACGATATGTCCGAGCGCCTTGAGGCCGTCCGCGATGTCGTAATTGGTCACCGAGCCGAACAGACGGCCGTCGACGCCCGCCTTGCGGGCCACGGTCACGGTCACGCCTTCCAGCTTGGCGGCAAATTCCTGGGCCGCGGTAAATTTCTCGGCGGCGACCCTTTCCAATTCGGCGCGCTTGGTTTCAAACTCCTTCATCGCCGCCGGCGTGGCGCGCTTGGCCCTGCCGGACGGGATCAGGAAGTTGCGGGCGTAACCGTCCTTGACCCGGACGAGATCACCGAGATTGCCGAGATTGACGACCTTTTCCATCAGAATGATTTGCATCGCCTCGTCCTCGCGTTATTGGTGGTTGTCCGTGTAGGGCAGCAGCGCCAGGAAGCGCGCGCGCTTGATGGCGACCGACAACATGCGCTGATAGCCGGCCTTGGTGCCGGTCAGCCGCGCCGGAATGATCTTGGCGTTATCGGCGATGTATTCCTTGAAGAGATCGACGTCCTTGTAATCGATGCTCTCCATTTTCTCGGCGGTGAAGCGGCAGAACTTGCGGCGCTTGAAGAGTCCGCTGCCACGCTTCTTGACGTTTTTGTCATCCTTTTTCTTCATGAACCTTGCCATTTGATCTGTTTCCTTCCTCAAATTCGATCGTTGTCACATGCAATCTGGGTTGTTTGCCGTTCTTGCTCCGGGCGGCCAGAAATCCACTCAAGCGCACCGGCATTCCGAGAGCGGTCTGCTGAATCCAGCGGGCCGGATCGCCCAGCGCAATGGCCGGGATTTCACACTCGACACGCCGCAAACCTCCCGCTTCGACCTGCTCCGAGCAGTGCCCGATCAGGCATTCCACGACCGGCACGCCGGCCGGGGTGAAGCGCAGCGCCTTGCGCTCGATCAGGGTCCCGGAAAGTTCGACGCGATTCAGTTCGGCTCCGGCAAATCAGCCACCGCCGGTTCCACCGCCACCGCCGCCGGCTCCACCGCCACCGGTTCCACCGCCGCTGCCGCCGGCCCGGCGCTCGCGGCGGCCTCGGGCGTTCCCCCGCGCGCTTCCATCATCGATTTGGACTTCTCCTCTTTCATCATCGGAGAAGGCGTGGTGACGGCCTTTTTCATCTTGATGATCAGATGGCGCAGCACGGCGTCATTGAACTTGAATCCATGCTCAAGCTCAGCCAACACCTCGCCGTTACACTCGATGTTCATCAACACGTAGTGGGCCTTGTGCAGCTTCTGGATCGGGTAGGCCAGTTGGCGGCGGCCCCAGTTTTCAAGGCGGTGGACCTGCCCGCCCTGCGCGGCGATGATCGACCCGTAACGCTCGATCATCGCCGGAACCTGCTCGCTCTGGTCAGGATGGACGATGAGTACGATTTCGTAATGACGCATGAACGCTCCTTCTGGAAAAAGCTCCCCGCCATGCGAACGGTGGAGCAAGGTGGAAAATGCGAAAGCTAGAAATTCTATCCGAAAACCGTGGCCCGATCAATGCGCTCCGACCATCGCCGATGGGCGATTCTCAACCCCGGCCGGCGGGGCGGGTTTCCCGGTCCATCCGGCTCGCCAGACGCGGCACCGGCCGCTTTTCCCCCCTGGAGGACAAAGGAATTCGCGGGCGTCCGACAGGCGAAGGCTTTACAAGTGTCCGTTTTTCTTTTAGATTGCCGCCGATGTCCCGTCATAAATCCATGCTCATCGTGTTTTCGGCCACCCTCTTTTTCTTGGGCGGCGCCGGTGTCGCCCGGTCGGACGAACGAGCGCCCGAGTCCGGCGAAGAGCTATCCCTGCTCGAACGCTATACCAACAGCGCGCAGGATTTGATTCTCAAGGGCCTGGAATTCGTCGGGATCGATTATCGCCGTGGCGGCACCAACCCGGACAGCGGATTCGATTGCAGCGGTTTCGTGCAGGTCGTTTTCAGGGACGCGCTGGGAAAATTGCTGCCGAGAACGGCCAGGGAGCAAAGCCAGATCGGCAACGTGGTCGACAAGAACGAACTCAAGCCCGGCGACCTGGTTTTCTTCAACACCATGCGCCGCGCCTTTTCGCACGTCGGCATCTATCTCGGAGACAACCGTTTCATGCATGCCCCGCGTGTCGGCAGCGAAATCCGGGTCGAAGACATGAGCCAGAGTTACTGGGTGAAGCGTTACAACGGCGCGCGCCGGATCGTCGAGTGGTGACCCGAAGCGCTCCAGCGCGAAGGACGCCGCGGCGTCCTTTTTCCTTGGAGCGTCGGGACGTTGAGAGGAAAGCATCGAGGCATCGTGCATGAAAAGAGACGGCAGGGGCCTGGCCCGCGCGCGAGCGGCGGCCGGGAAACCCGCTCCGATCGCCGGTCCGACAGGCGGCGTGAATGCTTGCGATGCTTCCGCCGGTGTCGGCGCGGGCCGACTCTTGCTATAGTTGCGGTTTGATGTCGCCCGTGAGGCCCATTGCGGATTGCCGTCGCATCCATGGGTCATCGATGGAATGGGTTCCCGTTCGATCCGGCGGCTTTTCGTTTTGCCGTGGAATTTCCCCGATGAGTTCGCTTCCCTTTCCTCCCGAAATCCTGCGCGACGTCGCCAGACGCCGTACTTTCGCCATCATCTCCCATCCAGACGCCGGTAAAACGACGCTGACCGAAAAACTCCTGCTTTTCGGCGGCGCGATCCAGCTCGCGGGCACGGTCAAAAGCCGCAAGAGCGCGCGTCATGCCACCTCCGACTGGATGGAGGTGGAAAAGCAGCGCGGCATCTCGGTGACCAGCTCGGTAATGCAGTTCGAATATCAGGGGCACACCGTCAACCTCCTCGACACGCCGGGTCACGAGGATTTTTCGGAAGACACTTATCGGGTGCTGACCGCCGTCGACGCGGCGGTGATGGTCATCGACGCGGCCAAGGGCGTCGAAGCGCAGACGATCAAGCTGCTGGAAGTCTGCCGTATGCGCGACACGCCGATCATCACCTTCATCAACAAGCTCGACCGCGAAGTGCGCGAACCGTTTGAATTGCTTGAGGAAATCGAGAGCGTGCTGTCCATCGAATGCGCGCCGCTCACCTGGCCGATCGGCATGG
>JAITAJ010000210.1 GCA_031284185.1 Accumulibacter sp.
CGAGGCAATAGCCATCCGGGCCGGCATCGGCCTGGATGAGCGGAGTTCGCAATACAAGGGACTGTTGAAGTTCAAGGAACGCTTCGAGAGCGAATCCGGGGGGCGTCTCAGGGTCGATCTCTTCACCGACGTCCGGCTGGGCGACGATACCGAGACCGGGATGCTGACCGAGTTGCGCGACGGCACCCTGGAAATGGCCTGCAACTCCACCCTGTCCATTGCCGCCCTGGACGGAAAATGGAGGATTTTCGATCTGCCCTTCCTGTTCCCCGATGAGGAAACCGCGGACAGGGTTCTCGATGGCCCGCTCGGAAGGGCCTACCTGGATTCCTTGCTGGCTCATGGCATCATCGGCCTGGCTTTCTGGGAGAGCGGGTTCAGCGTGCTGACCAACGGCGCGCGCGTCATCGAATCGCCGAGCCATCTGAAAGGCTTGAAGATCGGAACCACGGCGAGTCCGATTCACCAGGCCGCCTTCGAGTCCATGGGAGCCAAGCCGGTCCCGATGCTTTCCGACCAGCGATACCCGGCCCTGGCGCAAAAGATGATCGATGCTCAGGAAAGCCCGCCCACCACGAATTCCCTGCAGAAATATCATGAAGCGCAGGGCTACCTCACCCTGACCCATCACTTCTACTCGCCCTATGTGTTCATGTATGGCAAGAAACTTTGGGACACCCTTTCCGCGGAGGATCAGGCCGTTATTTTCGGGGCCGCCCAGGAGGCGGGGAGATATCAGCGCAAAGTCAATCGCGAAGCCGTGGGCAGGGCGCTCTCGGACATGTCGGCCGCCGGCGTGGTGGTGACGGATCTGGGATCGGCGCAACGAGAAGCCTTCATGAAAGCGGTCAAGGGCATCGCGCCGCGGTTTGAATCCGTTTTCGGAGCGGACGAGTACGAGGCGCTCAAAAAAGAGATTGCAAGGAAACCCGACTGATCAACCAGAAAGAACCGCAAGGATCGAAAAGGAGACTCTCACATGAACACGACGCAGTGGACGGCCGCGGAAAAACGCTACGACGCGATGCCCTATCGGCGATTGGGCAGGAGCGGGTTGAAACTGCCCGCCCTGTCGCTGGGGCTGTGGCACAACTTCGAAGGCGATGCCGATCCCGCCGCGACGCGGGAACTGTTGCTGCGCGCCTTCGACCTGGGGATCACCCATTTCGACCTGGCCAACAACTACGGCCCGCCGCCCGGCGCCGCCGAGGAAGGGTTTGGCGGCATCCTGTCCCGCGAACTGGCGCCGTATCGTGACGAGATCATCATCTCGACCAAGGCCGGCTATCCGATGTGGCCCGGCCCCTACGGCGTCGACGGCTCGCGCAAGCACTTGCTGGCCAGCCTGGACCAGAGCCTGAAACGCATGCGGCTGGACTACGTGGACATCTTCTATTCGCACCGTTTCGATCCCGACACGCCGCTCGAAGAAACCATGGGCGCGCTGGCCTCCGCCGTGCGTCAGGGCAAGGCGCTGTACGTCGGCATCTCCTCCTATTCGGCGAAGAAAACGCGGGAAGCCTCGGCTCTGCTCAAGTCGATGGGCGTCCCGTGCCTGGTCAGCCAGCCCTCGTACTCGATGCTCAATCGCTGGATCGAGGAAGAACTGCTCGGCACCCTGCGTGACGAAGGCATCGGCTGTATCGCCTTCTCGCCGCTGGCGCAGGGCCTATTGAGCGGGAAGTATCTCGCCGGCGTGCCGGCCGGCTCGCGCAAGGCCCGAGGACTGGCGTCGTTTCGGGAAAACTACCTGGCGCCGGACACGCTGGAACGGATCCGGCGTCTGAAGGAAATCGCCGACCGCCGCGGCCAGACGCTGGCGCAGATGGCGCTGGCCTGGGTACTGCGTCAGCCGCAGATCGGCTCGGCGCTGATCGGCGTCAGCCGCGCCAGCCAGCTCGAAGAAAACGTCGCCGCCCTGAACCGGCTGAATTTCGGCGCGGACGAACTCGCCGAAATCGACCGCTGGGCCGGTGAAGCGAATCTCAACATCTGGGCGGCATCGAGCACGGCAGGCTGATCAGAGGACAGTTTCGGAAGACAGAGACCTGAGAAGACAGAGAAACCGAGCGCTCGGTTTTTCGTTGTTCTTTCTCCGGCGCTTTGCGCCGCAAACGATCTGTCTTCTGTCTTCCGTTCTCTGTCTTCTGTTCTCTCGAATGTCTGATTTCTTGCTCGTGAAACCAACCGGGAAGAGGAGCGCGTCCCTTCCCGGTTCCGTTCAATTACCGTTACCGTTGCCGTAGCGCCCGCCGACCTGCCGCGAAGTCTTCCCCGGTCGCGTATCGATCGGTTGGCAAAGCGAGCCGTGATCATCGACGATGATCAGATGTCCGCCCGGCACCATTTTCTTCACTTCGTCTTCGATCGCGGGGCGATCCAGCCGGACCGGCGGCTGGCTTCCCTGCCACACCAGCGTGTTGGATGACGAATAGATTTGATAGCACACGGTGGCCGCTGGAGCCGCCGCGGAAAACGAAAGCGCCAGCAGGCCGAGGATCGTCTTCATCGATTGTTTCCTTTCATCGTTGTCAGAGGGCAGTTTCAGAAGACAGGGATTCGAGAAGACGGTTCCAGAGGACAGAGAACCCGGGCGCTCGGTTTTTCGTTCTCTCTCCGGCGCTTTGCGCCGCAAGCCGACCTGTCTTCTGTCTTCTCGAATTTCTGTCTTCTGGAACTGTCTTCTGAATTCAATGTTCTGTCCTCTGGAAAGATGGCCGCTTGCCGACGCGGATCGGCAGCCTGACGGGCTGCGTCTGCCGCCGGAAGCTGAAGGCCACGGTCTTGCCCGGTTCCAGCGCGGCGATCAGGCCGAGCATGGTCTGAGGGTTCTTGACCGGCTGATCGGCCACCGCCAGCAGAATGTCGCCGGGCCGGATGCCGCCCTTGTCCGCCGGGCTGCCGCGCTGCACGCCGGCGATCAGCGCGCCGTCCGTGTCCGGCAGACCGAAGGATTCGGCAAGCTCCCTGGTGATCTCCTGGACCTCGACGCCGATCCAGCCGCGCGTCACCGAACCGTTGCGGATGATCTGATCCATGACGTCGCTCGCGGTGGAGATCGGGATGGCGAAGCCGATGCCCATCGATCCGCCCGAGCGCGTGTAGATGGCAGTGCTGATGCCGATCAGCCGACCGTGGGCGTCGACCAGGGCGCCGCCCGAATTGCCGGGATTGATCGCCGCGTCGGTCTGGATGAAGTTCTCGAAGGTGTTGATGCCCAGATGCGAGCGTCCGAGCGCCGAGACGACGCCCATGGTCACCGTCTGTCCGACGCCGAACGGATTGCCGATCGCCAGCACGAGGTCGCCGACGCCGACCTCGTCCATCCGCCCCAGCGCGATGGCCGGGAAAACCCGCGTCCCGTCCTTGTCCGGCAGCAGCCGGAGCACCGCCAGGTCGGTCTCGGGATCGCTGCCGATGGGCTGCGCGCTGTACGTCCAGCCGTTGTCGAAGGCGATCTCGATCTGATCGGCGTCTTCGACGACGTGATGGTTGGTCAGGACGTATCCGTCCGCGCTGACGATGACGCCCGAACCCAGCCCCGATCGGCGCGGATGATCGATCTCCGCGCTGTCGCCGAAAAAATGCCGGAAGATGGGATCGTCGGCCAGCGGGTGCCGCCGCGTGCGCGCCTTTTGCGAAGTGAAGATGTGCACCACCGACGGCAAGGCCCGTTTCGCCGCGTCGCGGAAGGAGTTCATCCCGGACGGCGTTTCGGAGCGCGGCGCGTCAGCCGCGACCGGCGGCGCGGCGGCCATCCCGGTCGAAGCGGGCAGCGCGGTCGAAGCGGGAAGGGCGGGAAGGGCGAACGAAGCGAACGAAGCGGGCAGGGTGGCCAGCCATTCGGGCCGGAGCGTGAGGACGCCAAGATAGACGACCAGACCGATGGTGACGGTTTGTGCGAAAATCAGCCAGAACTTACGCATGGATGGCGTATCGGGGTCGGAAAAATGTTTCAATCCACGCCCGTGATCGGGCAGCGACGAGGCCTGGAAGGGACATGCCGCTCCCAAGCGTGATTATCCCCCGAAAGGGAAAATTTCAGACCGGAGTTGGTTTTCGATGAAACGCGAAGCACTTGTGCGATACCTCGATGAATTGCTCGAACCGGCGCGATTCAGGGATTATTGCCCAAACGGGCTGCAAATGGAAGGCGCCGTCGATGTCCGGCGGATCGTCGCCGGCGTGAGCGCCTGTCAGGCGCTGATCGATGCCGCCGTCGCGCGCGATGCCGACACGCTGCTGGTGCATCACGGCTGGTTCTGGCGGGGCGAGGATGCGCGGGTGATCGGTTTTCGCAAGACGCGCATGTGGACCATGCTCGCGCGCGACATCAATCTCATTGCCTACCATCTGCCGCTGGACGCGCACCCGCGGCTCGGCAACAATGCCCGCCTGGCGGCGCTTCTGGATTGGCGGGTCGATGGGCGCTTCGGCGAGCAGGACATGGGCTGGATCGGTCGTCCCGCCGCCACGCAGACGCTCGCGGAAATGACGCGCCGGATCGCCGGGCAGTTGTGCCGGGAGCCTCTGGCGATCGGTGATGCCGACCGCCGGATCGAGCGTCTGGCCTGGTGTTCGGGTGGCGGGCAGGACTATTTCGAGCAGGCCGTGGCGCTCGGCGTCGACGTCTTCGTATCCGGCGAAATTTCCGAACGCGCGGTGCACCTTGCGCGTGAGAGCGGCGTCGCCTGTCTCGCCGTGGGGCATCACGCCTCGGAGCGTTACGGCGTGCGGGCGCTTGCCGGCCACCTGTCGGAGAAGTTCGGGCTTGAATGTGAATTCGTCGATATCGACAATCCGGTTTGATTTTTTTGATCGCAAGGAGAAATCATGAACTTTGCCGTTCCCCCGGCTCCGCCGGTCGTTCTTCCCGTAAGCGGCAGCGATGCCGTTTTTCCCGTGCGCCGGGTCTACTGTGTCGGGCAGAATTATGCTTCGCACGTTGCCGAAATAGGCGGTGACGATCGCCGGCCCCCGTTCTTTTTCTCTAAACCGCCCGACGCGCTGGTGGCCGGCGGTGGCCTGATCGCCTATCCGCCGCGGACCACCAATCTACAGCACGAAGTCGAGCTGGTGGTGGCCCTGAAAGCGGGCGGCGCGGACGTCCCGGCGCAACAGGCGCTCGAATGCGTGTTCGGTTACGCCGTGGGCATCGACCTCACGCGGCGCGATCTACAGGCCCAGGCCAAGGAAAGCGGCAGGCCGTGGGAAATGGCCAAGAGCTTCGATCAGAGCGGTCCGATCGGCGCCCTGATGCCGATCACCCGAACCGCGCATCCCGTCCGCGGGCGCATCTGGCTGAAAGTCAACGGCGCCGTCAAGCAGGACGGAGACATCGGCCAGATGATCTGGAACGTCGCCGAGGTCATCGCCAATCTTTCCACCTACGTCACCCTTGCCGCCGGCGATCTGATCTTTACCGGCACGCCGGCGGGCGTATCGACCGTGACGCGCGGCGATTCGCTGGAATGCGGCATCGATGGCGTGGGAGCGCTGTCGATCAGTTTCAGAGGACAGAAACTTGAGAAGACAGAAACTTGAGAGTACAGAAGACAGAGAAACTGAGCGCTCGGTTTTTCCTCCCTCACTCGGCGCGAAGCGCCCAGGCCGATCTGTCTTCTATCTTCTGAAATTGTTTTCTGGAATGAACCACGAAAGTCGCCACTCGATATTTCTCCGGCAATCCCGTCTGATCCTCGGCTATGCCTGGCCGATGCTGATCGCCCACCTGGTCTCGATGGGAATGCCGGTGATCGATACGATTCTGCTCGGACACCACGGCACCGACGATCTCGCCGCGGTGGCGGTCGGTGGCGGCATCTACATCACGGTCGTTCTCTCGCTGGCCGGCATCGTGCAGGCGGTATCGCCGATCGCCGCGCAACTCAAGGGCGCGGGCAGGGACGACGAATTGGCCGGCATACTGCACCAGGGATTCTGGCTGGCGCTCATCCTCTCCGTTCCGGGCGCGCTGTGCCTGCTCTACCCCGACTTCCTGCTCGAACTCTCATCGCTCGAACCGGTGGTCGACGCCAAGGCGCGTGATTACCTGACGGTACTGGCCTGGGGCGTGCCCGCGGTGCTCCTCTATCGCGCGTTCTATGCGTTCTGCATCGCCGTCGGCCTGCCACGCCCGCTGATGAGCATCTCGCTGATCTGCACGCTGATCCACGGGCTGCTGGCCAGCGCGCTGGTCTCCGGCAAATGGGGCGGCGCGCCGCTCGGAGTGGTCGGCTGTGGCATCTCGAACGTGCTGATCGGCTACCTGGCGCTGGCCGCCGGGGCGCTGCACATGCGCGCCAGCGTGAAACTGCGCGGCCACCGTCTGTTCGCGGGCTGGCGCGGCCCGCGCCTGGACACGCAGAAGGCGCTGCTGCGCCTGGGAATGCCGATGGGTTTTTCGGGCTTCATCGAAATATCGACCTTCAGCTTCGTCGCGCTGTTCGTCGCTCGCCTGGGGACCGAAGTCGTGGCCAGTCACCGCATCGTTGCCAATCTGGCCGGCGTGTGCTACATGCTGCCGCTGTCGCTGGGGCTGGCCACGCTGCCCTGTGTCGGCCATGCCGTCGGCGCCCGCGACTGGCGCCGCGCCCGCATTTCCGCCGTGGCCGGAATCGCCATTGCCTGTCTGATATCGGTGCTCTTCGGCGTCGCGTTATGGCTCGGCAGAACGGCCCTGATCGACGTCTACACCGACGATCCGGCGTTGCGCGGCATCTGTCTGTCGCTGATCGTCTACCTGGCGGCCAATCAATTCTGTGACGCGATACAGACGGTTGCCGCCCATGCCTTGCGCGGCTACAAGATCACCTTCGTGCCGATGCTGGCGCACATCGTCGCCTTCTGGGGTATCGGGCTGTTCGGCGGATGGTGGCTCGCCTTTCGCGCGCCGCGTCCGATGGGCATCACCGGCTTCTGGCTGGCCATGCTGCTGAGCGTCCTCTTCGCGGCCATCATTCTGGGCGGGCTGCTGTTTGTCAGAGGACAGAGTTCCAGAGGATAGATATTGATCTGTCTTCTGTCCTCTCAAATTTCTGTCTTCTGAAACTGCCCTCTGAAAAGTGTCTCATCGCGGAACCGGGGACTTCTCCAGCCCGCCGACGCGTTGTCCCGGCTTGATCCCCTTCTCCGCGAAGTAGCCGCGGTTCATCTCCAGCGCGAACCGTACCGGCGCGCTGGCGCAATGGTTGTTTTCCGTCTGCGGCTCCATGTCCTCGATGTTCAGAATCCTGCCCTGGTCGTCGAGAAAGGCCACCGAAAGCGGCAGGAAGGTATTGCGCATCCACATGCAATGGCGCGCGGCCCACGGAAAAACGAAGAGCATTCCTCGATGAGGCTCCATGCGCTTTCTGTTCATCAGCCCTTGCATACGGGTGGACTGATCGGCGGCGACCTCCGCCTCGATACGATGGAACCCCACCGTAAGCTCGATCGACGGCACCTGCGCCGCCGCCGCCGTGACGAGAATGGACAGGACGATGCCTGACACAGCTTTTGCTCGGAACATGCGATTCAACTCCGTTGGATCCAGAGGACAGAAAACAGAAGATAGAAGACAGATGACAGAAGACAGATGAGCTTGCGGCGCTTCGCGCCGGGTGAGGACGAAAAACCGAGCGCTCGGTTTCTCTGTCTTCTGTCCTCTCAAACCTCTGTCCTCTGGAACTGTCTTCTGTCCTCTCAAACCTCTGTCCTCTGGAACTGTCCTCTCAAACCTCTGTCCTCTGGAACTGTCTTCTGGAACTCAATCCTCGATGCCGGGAATGGCGAAATAATTCCTGGCGTTGTGGTAGCAGATGTCCTGCACCATGGCACCGAAGGTATCGAAATCCGCCGGAATCTCGCCCGCTTCCATCCAGCCGCCGACCAGCGCGCACAGGATGCGGCGGAAATACTCGTGGCGCGGAAAGGACAGGAAGCTGCGCGAATAGGTGAGCATGCCGACGAAACGCGACAAGAGCCCGGTATTGGCCAGACAGATCATCTGCCGGCGCATCCCTTCGATGTGGTCGTTGAACCACCAGGCCGAGCCGCTTTGCAGCTTGCCGGGAACCGAGCCGTCCTGGAAACAGCCCATGATCGTACAGAGCGCTTCGAGATCATTCGGGTTGAGCGAGTAGAGAATCGTCTTCGGCAACGACCCGTCGACCTGCAAGGCATCGAGGAACAGGGCCAGCTTCTCGGCCATCGGTCGGTCGGCCACGGCATCGTAGCCGGTATCGGGGCCGAGCCTCGTGAACATGGTCGTGTTGAGGTTGCGAAGCGCCGCCAGGTGCAACTGCATGACCCAGCCGCGACGCGCGTTCATTCGCCCGACTTCGAGCAGCAGCGCGGTCTTGAACGCCTCGGCCTCTTCCGGCGCGGGAAGTTCGCCCGCGATGAATCTGGCGAAAAGCCCTTCCAGCTTCCGCTCTGGAACGAAGGCCGCGACCGGCGCCAGCAGGCCGTGATCGGAGGCGCGGCAGCCGAGTTCATGGAAGGTGTCATGACGCTTCTGCAAGGCGGCGACCAGCTCCCGATACGAACCGATATCCACGTCGGCGGCGGCGCCGAGCTTGCCGAGGTAGGCTTTCCATGCCTCCGGGCATTCGACGGCCAGCGCCTTGTCGGGACGATAACTGGGCACCATCACCGGCTCACCGGACCGGCGCGCCCGGGCATAGGCGATGTGGTGCGCGAGCGTGTCGGCCGGATCGTCGGTCGTACCGACGGCCTTGACCTTCATCTTCTGCAACAGCGAGCGAGCGCCGAATTCCGGCTTGACCAGCAGCGCGTTGCAGGCTTCCCAAACCATCGGAGCCGTCTTCTCGGACAGCGGCGCGTCGATGCCGAAATAACGTTGCAGCTCGAGGTGCGTCCAGTGGTAGAGCGGATTGCCGGCCAGTTTCGGCACGGTCCGCGCCCATGCCGTGAACGTGCGATAGTCCGCCGGGTGCCCGGTGATGTCTTCTTCCGGCACGCCGTTGGCGCGCATGAGACGCCACTTGTAATGGTCGCCGCCCAGCCAGGCATGCGCCAGATCGTGGAAACACGAATTGGCGGCGATGTCCGCCGGCGGCAGATGGCAGTGATAGTCGATGATCGGCATCTCCGCCGCGTAGTCATGGAACAGCCGCTGCGAACACGCATCCGGCAGCAACAGATCGGCATTCATGAAAGCTCTCATTTGCATTCTCCGTGTTTTGAACAGGTCTCCGGCCCTCGCCATACAAGCAATTTCCCCGGCCATTATGCGGAAGAAGAAGGTTTCGATCCAATACTATAAATGAAGCGCCGCTATACAAGAACGGTATAAACCTGTAATTTCTCTCGCCGTATCGGTATATCGACATTGTTGCGCCAGCGGGAGGTGAGGGACAATGGACGTGCGACGCCTGAAGTATTTCATCGTGACCGCCGAGGAACGGAGCATCAGCCGCGCCGCGGAACGGCTGCACATCACGCAACCCCCGCTGACCCGGCACATCCAGTCGATGGAAGAAGAACTCGGCGTGCTCTTGTTCAACCGCACGAGTTGGGGGGTCGAACTCACGCAGGCGGGAATGGCGCTCTTGAAGCACGCGCACAACATCGGCGCGCACATCGAACTGGCCATCGAGCAGGTCCGCCGCGTCGCCGCGGGTCAGGCGGGGCGGATCGACATCGGTGTGTTCGGTTCGGCGATGATCAGCATCGTTCCCCGTCTGCTGCGCATTTTTTCTTCCGCCCAGCCCGACGTCAAGATCGTGCTGCACAACATGCCCAAGGAGCGTCAGATCAATGCCTTGCATCAGGGACGCATCCTTGCCGTGTTCGACCGCTATCTCCCGGAATTTCCGAACATCCGTTCCGAGCGCGTCTGCCGGGAACCGATCTGGGTCGCCGTCCACCGCGACAATCCGCTCGCCGCCCTGACGCGCATCAGCCTCGACGATCTGCGCGGCGAACCCCTGATCGACGAACAGGATCCGAGCGTCTCGATCGCTTGCAGGGAACTGTTCAGACACCACGGCTTCGAGCCTCTGGTGGTGCAGAAGGCCGCCGATCTCGTTGCCGCCACGATCATGGTCTCCGGCGGATTCGGCACGACCCTGCTGCCCGAATCGATTCTCGACCTGCGGCTCCCCAGAGTCATCTATCGGCCATTGGCCGCCGAAACCGAGTGCATGATCGACCTTCATTGCGCCTACCGCAAGGACGAGGAATCGCCCCTGCTCGAAAAACTGCTCGAATGCGTGCGCGCATATACCCACCCGAGCGGCACCGGCAGTTCCGAGCCGTCTCATACCGATAACGTATGATCCTCATTCGGAAATAGCATTTGAAGTATGCCGGCTTGTTCCACATAATCCGAAAAATTCCACAACATCCTTGCCGCGCGAAGCGATCAGGGGGAGGGGCATGAACAGCGCAAACGGCAAGGCGCGTCGACAGACGCTGCCGCCGGTGATTCAGAAATGGGGGATGGTTGAACACGTCGGCTCGATCCCTCGCTCGGCAGACCGGAAAACGAAAATCTTTTCATATGTTTCTTGAGGGAAAAACCATGCAAATCAAATTGAAGACCATCCTGGGCGCTGCGCTTGTTTCCACTTTCGTCGCGGGCGTGGCTCATGCGCGTGATTTCCGTTCGGCCGACGTGCACCCGCTCGATTATCCGACGGTCACGTATGCCAAGAAGATCGGCGAGATCGTCAGCCAGAAGACCGGCGGCAAATACGACGTCAAGGTCTTCGGCAACAGCTCGCTCGGTTCAGAAAACGATACCGTGCAGCAGGTCAAGATCGGCGCGCTGGACATGGTGCGTGTCAGTACCGCGACCTTCCACGGCATCGTGCCCGAGTCGGTGATCCCCGCGCTGCCCTTCCTTTTCCGCGATATCGACCACTACCGCAAGGTCATCTACGGCCCCCTGGGCGACAAGATTCTGGCCGCGTTCGAGAAGGAAGGTTTCGTCGGTCTCGCGCTGCTGGAATCCGGCGCGCGCTCGTTCTACGGCAAGAAGCCGATCCGCACGCTGGCCGACGCCAAAGGCATGAAGATCCGCGTCCAGCCGTCCGACCTGATGATCGGTCTGGTGCAATCCATCGGCGCCAATCCCACGCCGATTCCCTATGCCGAGGTCTATACCGCGCTGAAGACCGGCCTGGTTGACGCCGCCGAGAACAACTACCCGTCCTACGAAACCGCGAAGCACTTTGAAGCCGCCCCGGTTTACAGCGAAACGGAACACGTGATGCTGCCCGAGGTTCTGGTCTTCTCGAAGAAGGTCTGGGACACGCTGAGCAAGGAAGAACGGCAGATCATCCGCGACGCGGCCAAGGAGAGCATTCCCTTCTATTCGGATTCGTGGACCAAGAAGGAACAGATTTCCAAGGACGCCACGATCAAGGGCGGCGCCACCTACGTCTCGGACGTCAAGAAGCCCGAGTTCGTCGCCGCCGTCAGGCCGGTCTGGGAAAAATTCGCCGCGACGCCCGAACTCAAGAAGCTGGTTCAGGACATCGTAGACACCAAGTAACCCGTCCGATCGGTACGCTTGCCATCGCGCGCCCGAAGTCGCGGCCCCATTCAGGCGGCTTCGGGCTGTTTTTCGTGGAAGAACGCAATGGATTGGCTCACAAGACTGAACGCCCGCCTGTCGCGCTGGGCGCTGTATGTTGCGGTCGCCGCGCTGCTGGGGATCGTCGGCGTCGTCGTCGGATCGGTGATCTGGCGCTACATTCTCAATGACGCGCCGGCCTGGTCGGAACAGGTCGCGCTCATTCTGGTCATCTGCGTCGCCATGTTCGGCGCCGCGGCGGGCGTGCGCGACGAAGGCCACATCGGCATGGAATCGCTGGTCGGATTGCTGCCGGGGAACACGCAGTTCTGGATCGGCAACATCGTCGGCCTCCTCACGATCGTCTTCGGCCTCGCCGTGACCTGGGGATGCGCCACGATGGCGGACGCCGTGTGGACGAACGCCATTCCCACGCTGGGCATCTCCGAAGCCTGGCGCTACGCGCCCTGCATCGTCTCGGGCATCCTGATCATCCTGTTCTCGATCGAGCACCTGATCGCAATGTACACTGACGAGGAAGTGATCCCATCATGGCACTGACCGTACTCTGCATCAGCTTCACGATCTTTCTCCTGCTCGGCGTGCCCGTCGCCTTTTCGATCGCCCTGAGCTGCATGGCGACCTACTGGGTCGAAGGCTTTCCATTGGAACTCGCCTTCCAGAACATGATTGCCGGAATGAACGTCTTTTCCTTCCTGGCCATCCCCTTCTTCATCTTTTCCGGGGAACTGATGCTGCATGGCGGCATTGCCGACAAGATCGTCAACTTCGCGCGCAACCTGGTCGGCCATTGGCGCGGCGGTCTGGGCATGGCCAACGTCGTCGCCTGCACCCTGTTCGGCGGCGTATCCGGCTCGCCGGTGGCCGACGTATCGGCCATGGGCGGCGTAATGATCCCGATGATGAAGAAGGAAGGCTACAGCGCGGATTACGCGGTCAACGTCACGACACATGCCGCGCTGTGCGGCGCGCTGATGCCGACTTCGCACAACCTGATCATCTACGCCTTCGCCGCTTCGAGCACGTCCGGGCTGCTGGCCGGCCCGGACATCGTGGTCAAGGGCGCCTCGATCGGCGAGCTGATGTTCTCCGGCCTGCTGCCGGTACTCGTACTGATGATCTGCATGTTGATCGCCGCCTACTGGGTGGCCAAGCGGGAAGGCTATCCGCGCCGCGCCGACGGTTCCGACCGGCTCGATCCCTTCGCCGGCTGGCACGTGGTGTTCACTTCGTTCATCGCGGCCATTCCCGGCATGTTCGTGGTCATCATCATCCTCGGCTGTATCATCATGGGCGTCACCACCGCCACGGAAGCCGCCGGCATCGCCGTGACCTATTCCCTGCTGCTCACCTTCCTCGGTTATCGCACGATGACCTGGGCCAAACTGATGAAGGCCGCCGCCAAGGCGGCCAAGACCACGGGAGTCGTGCTGTTGCTGATCGGCGTCTCGACGATGTTCCAGTACATCATGGCCATCCTGGAGATCCCCGACAAGACGGCCGCCGCCCTGCTCTCGGCGACGACCAACCCTTACATCATGTTTTTCCTGATCAATCTGATCCTGTTCCTGCTCGGCACCTTCATGGACATGGCCTCGACCATCCTGATCTGCACGCCGCTCTTTCTGCCGCTGGCGATCCAGATGGGCATGGGTCCGGTACAGTTCGGCATCGTCATGCTGCTCAACTGCGCGCTCGGCCTGAACACGCCGCCGGTCGGCACGACGCAGTTCGTCGGCTGCGCCATTGGCGACGTCTCGGTCGAACAGGTGATGAAAACCATCCTGCCGTTCTACGGCGCCCTGTTCGCCGTCATGGCCGTGGTCACCTATGTGCCCTGGTTCTCCCTGTGGATCCCCTCCCTCATCACGGGCGCCCCAGGTTACTGTGGGCCCCCCCCCCCGGGGGGGGGG
>JAITAJ010000356.1 GCA_031284185.1 Accumulibacter sp.
CGGACGAAAAACCGGGCGCCCGGTTTCTCTGTCTTCTGTCTTCTCAAATTTCTGTCTTCTGGCTTGCGGCGCTTCGCGCCGAAGAGCGGACGAAAAACCGGGCGCTCGGTTTCTCTGTCTTCTGTCTTCTCAAATTTCTGTCTTCTGTCTTCCGATACTGCAAAACGTCTGTTCGATCTTGCCCTGGGCCTTTGCGCCGGCTTGTTTCTGATCTTGCCCATCCTGTTCGTCGCGCTTCTGGTCCGGCTGACCTCGAAGGGGCCGGCCCTGTATTGGTCCGACCGGGTGGGCAGGAACAACGTTCTGTTCAGAATGCCGAAATTCCGCAGCATGCGCGTGGGCACACCGGCGGTGGCGACACATCTGATGAAGGATCCCGCGGCGCATCTGACGTCCATCGGCTCATTTCTGCGGCGGACGAGCCTGGACGAGCTGCCACAGCTATGGAGCATCCTCAAGGGAGACATGAGCTTCGTCGGCCCACGCCCGGCGCTGTATAACCAGGAGGACCTGATCGCGCTGCGCGCGGCGGCAGGAGTGCACGCGCTGGTGCCGGGCTTGACCGGCTGGGCGCAGATCAATGGCCGCGATGAGCTGCCGATCCCGGAAAAGGTCAGACTCGACGCCGAATATCTGCGCCGCCGCTCTTTCGGGTTCGACCTGCGGATTCTGTGGCTGACCGCGCTCAAGGTCATCCGGCGCGATGGCATATCGCATTGATTCATGCGCGTTTCAGAGGATAGAGATTCGAGAGAACAGAAACCAGAGCAAGAAGTCAGCGACAGCCCTTCAGGGCTGTCGATGACTTCTTGCTCTCTGGATTTACCGGATGATCGGCTTGTACCGTATCCGTTTCGGTTTCGCGCCTTCCTCGCCGAGCCGCTTTTTCTTGTCTTCCTCGTATTCCTGATAGTTGCCGGCGAAGAAGCGCCATTGCGATTCGCCTTCGCAGGCGAGGATGTGCGTGCAGACACGGTCGAGGAACCAGCGGTCGTGTGAAATGATCAACGCGCAGCCGGCGAATTCGAGCAGCGCGTCTTCGAGCGCGCGCAAGGTTTCCACGTCGAGGTCGTTCGATGGCTCGTCGAGCAGCAGCAGATTGCCGCCGGTCATCAACGTCTTGGCGAGGTGCAGACGACCGCGCTCGCCGCCCGAGAGCTTGCCGACGATCTTCTGCTGGTCGGCGCCCTTGAAATTGAAGCGCCCGATGTAGGCGCGGCTCGGCATCTCGAATTTGCCGATGCGCAGAATGTCGCGGCCCTCGGCCAGCTCGTCGAAGACGGTTTTGTCGTCGGAGAGATTCTCGCGGCTCTGGTCGACGTAGGCCATCCTGACCGTCGGCCCGACCTCGATCTCGCCGCTGTCCGGCCGTTCGACGCCGGTGATCATGCGGAACAGCGTCGATTTACCGGCGCCGTTGGGGCCGATGATGCCGACGATGGCGCCGGGCGGAACGCTCAGGGAAAGCCTGTCGATCAGCAGACGGTCGCCGAAACCCTTGCTGACCTCCCTGAATTCGATCACCTTGTCGCCGAGACGATCCGCCACCGGAATGAAAATTTCCTGCGTTTCGTTACGCGCCTGATATTCGTGGCTCGACATTTCCTCGAAACGGGCGATGCGCGCCTTGCTCTTGGCCTGACGCGCCTTGGCGTTGGAACGCACCCAGGCGAGTTCATGTTTCATCGCCTTCATGTGCGCGTCGAGCTGCTTCTGCTCGTTTTCGAGGCGGGCTTCCTTCTGCTCCAGCCAAGAGGAATAGTTCCCCTTCCACGGGATGCCGTGGCCGCGATCGAGTTCCAGAATCCACTCGGCGGCGTTGTCGAGGAAGTAGCGATCGTGCGTGACCGCGACGACGGTGCCGGGAAAGCGGTAGAGGTACTGTTCCAGCCATTCGACCGATTCGGCGTCGAGGTGGTTGGTCGGCTCGTCCAGGAGCAGCATGTCGGGCTTGGAGAGCAGCAGCCTGCACAGCGCGACGCGCCGCTTCTCGCCGCCGGAAAGCTGCCCGATCGAAGCGTCCCACGGCGGCAGGCGCAGCGCGTCGGCGGCGATTTCCATCTGATTCTCGGTATCGGCCCCGGCGGTGGCGATGATCGCTTCGAGCCGCGCCTGTTCCTCGGCGAGCCTGTCGAAGTCGGCGTCCGCTTCGGCATAGGCGGCATAGACCTCTTCCAGCCGGGCGCGCGCCTCGGCCACTTCGCCCATGCCGCTTTCGACCTCCTGGCGCACGCTGCGGCCGGGATCGAGCCGCGGCTCTTGCGGCAGATAGCCAATCCTGATGCCGGCGAGATGCCGCACTTCGCCGTCATATTCCCTGTCCTCGCTGGCCATGATGCGCAGCACCGTCGACTTTCCGGCGCCATTCAGACCCAGCAGGCCGATCTTGGCGCCGGGGAAAAAAGACAGGGAAATGTCCTTGATGATCTGACGTTTCGGGGGAATGGTCTTGCTGACGCGCAGCATCGACATTACGTATTGAGCCATGTTTTTCCTGTGTGTGTTTGCGCGGACGCTTTTGCGAATCCCGCCGATCGCGCAAACCGGCGAATCGACTCGCCGAGCGTGACGCCGATCATCGGGCCGCCGGAAGCCGGGTATTTTAGCGTTCTCCGCTTCTCTCGGGAATCGGGACGCGGTGGAGTATCATTGAAAACCCCACGATCGATCCAGGATACTGTCTTTTCCTTCCAGTCACGCCGCGCAAGCCGAACGACAATGAGTGCCGCCCCGGTTCAGTGTCCTGAATGTCAGAGTTCCAATTGCCGGAAGTCACGCTGGCTTTCGTCCAGGGAAAAGCGGAACGGCTCGAAATCCAGCCCGTATCGCTGTCTCGATTGCTCGTGCCGTTTCCTGGCGCCGCGCAAGAAAGAGAACCCGGAAACGCTGGAAACGCCGGAAGCATCGGAAAGGCAGGAAGTGCCGGAAGCGCTGGAAACGCCGGAAACGCCGGAAACGCCGGAAGCGCTGGAAACGCCGGAAGCATCGGAAACGCCGGAAATGTCGGAAGCGCTGGAAGCGTTGGAAATGCCGGAAGCGCCAGAAACGCCGGAAGCGCCGGAGATACCGGCGACGAGCGCCGACAGAGTTCAGTGTCCTGAATGCCTGAGCCTGAATTGCCGGAAGTCACGCTGG
>JAITAJ010000359.1 GCA_031284185.1 Accumulibacter sp.
GCCGTGCCCCTACGGATATCCGTTGTGTCGTCGCTAATTTCTTGCTGGCTGATCGCCAGAATCGTCAACTTCTGTCCGCCGTCTGCCTCTGCCGGGCTTCTTCCAGTTTGAGCAACTTGTATTCGATCGAATCCACCAGCGCCAGCCAGCTCGCTTCGATGATGTCGGTCGATACGCCGATCGTCGTCCAGATCGTTTCGCCATCGGTCGATTGCAGCAGTACGCGCACCTTGGCCGCCGTCGCGTCCTTGCCGTTGATGACGCGCACCTTGTAATCGGTCAGGTGGACGTTCGCCAGCTCCGGGTAGAAAGTCTCCAGCGCCTTGCGCAACGCCCGGTCGAGCGCATGCACCGGGCCGTCGCCCTCGGCGGCGGTGATCTCGTCCTCGCCATCGACCTCGATCTTGATGATCGCCGACGAACCGTACTCTCCCTTGGCCGGCTGCTCGCCGATGATGCGAAAATGCATCAGGTCGAAGAAGGAACGGTACTTGCCGAGCTGCTTGCGCACGATCAGCTCGAACGAGCCTTCCGCCCCTTCAAACTGGTAGCCTTCATGCTCCATCTCCTTCAAGCGCTTCATGATGCGGTCGGTGACCGGATCGTCCTTGGTGACGGAGGGATCGATCTCCCAGATTTTTTCGAGGATCATGCGCCGCCCCGAGACCTCGCTCATCAGGAAGCGGCGCTGCCCGCCAACCCGATCCGGGTCGATGTGCTCGAACGAATGCGATGCCTTGTTCACTCCGTCGATGTGCATTCCGCCCTTGTGGGCGAACGCGCTGTGGCCGATGAAGGGCTCGCGCTCACTGAGCGCCACGTTGGATATCGCCGCGACGTGCCGCGCCACGGACGCGATGTTCCGGTATTGATCCGGCGGAAGACATTCGTAATCGCGCTTGACGCCGAGATTGGCGATGATCGTCGATAGATTGGCGTTGCCGCAGCGCTCGCCGAAACCGAGGTAGGTGCCCTGCACGTGCCGGACGCCGTTTTCCACCGCCGCGACGCTGTTGGCCACCGCCATGCCGCAATCGTCGTGCGCGTGAATGCCGAGCGGCGTCTCGAAGGCTCCGGCCATCCGGGCGGCGATCTCCCCGACTTCGGAAGGGAAACTGCCGCCGTTGGTGTCGCACAGGACGAGCGTGTCCGCGCCGCCTTCGACCGCGGCCCGCAGCGTCCGCAGCGCGTAATCCGGGTTGTTCTTGTAGCCGTCGAAAAAGTGTTCGGCGTCGAAGATGACTTCCTTGCCCCTGGATTTGAAGAAGGCCAGCGTTTCGCGGATCATCGCCAGATTTTCGTCGAGCGAGGCGCGGATGATGTCCGTGACGTGGAAATCCCAGCTCTTGCCGAAGATCACGACGACCGGTGTGTCGGCCAGCAGCAGGGACTGCGCGTTCTTGTCCCGTTCGACTTCGGTGTCGCGCCGGCGGGTGCTTCCGAAGGCCGCCAGCCGGGCATGCTTCAGGCGGACGGCCTTGGCCCGCGCGAAGAATTCGATGTCTTTCGGGTTCGAGCCTGGATTGCCGGCCTCGATGTAATCCAGGCCGTGGCTGTCGAGCAGTTCGAGCAGCGCGAGCTTGTCTTCCACCGAAAACGAAATGCCTTCGGCCTGGGCGCCGTCCCGCAGCGAGGAATCGAGTATCGAGAGCTTCTTGCTCATGTTCGGGCTTCTTTCATCGTGGAACTCCGATCGTGACCCAGGGACGGCTACAGATGTCCGCAGGTTATTGAAAATGTTCGGTTTTCCTGTTTTTCCGGTTCACCGGAAGCGGCGGATATCCACGGACGGCGAGGTTTTCGAGTCCATTTTTCAGTCCACGGATCGGCGTGGCGCGCGTTCCGTCTGTTTACAAACCTACTGACGAACGGTTCAGGGTGTCGAGCATACCATGACGCAAGGGCATCGTTGGGGGATCGATGTCCGATGGCTTGCCGTGGGATGAAGCGCTCGTACGGTTTCCCGGCTTTTCATCGCCGGAATGCCGGCGGCGGAACAAGGATCGAGCGATAGGCGAACAGCCCGGCGGCGCCGCCGGTGTGCAGGAAGACGATGTTTTCGCCCTTGCGGAAGTCCCCCTTGCGCACCCGGTCGATCAGCCCGGCGAAGGCTTTGCCGGTATATACGGGATCGAGCAGGATGCCTTCGTGGCGCGCCAGCAGACGCACGGCTTCCAGCATGCCTTCGGTGGGAATGCCGTAGCCTTCGCCTACGTAATCCGAATCGACGACAACCGACGCCTCCGGGAATTCACCGCGCATCCCGAGCAGTCCCCAGGTCTGGCGCGCCAGACGGCGAACATTTTCTTCCTGTTTTTCGCGCGGGGCGCGCACACTGATTCCCAGCACCGGAATGTGGCCGTTCGACCCTTCGATGCCGGCCACGAGGCCCGCCTGCGTTCCCGTGCTGCCGGTCGCGTGAACGACGTGGTCGACGCGCAGGCGCCGTTCGTTGGCCTGGGCCACGAGTTCCAGCGCGGAAACGACGTAGCCGAGGGCGCCGATCGCGTTCGAGCCGCCGCCGGGAATGAGGTAGGGCACTTCGCCGGCGCGGCGCAGACGTTCGCCGACGGCTTCCAGTTCCTCGTTCATGTCCAGGCCCGACGGGCGGGTCTCGATGGCCGCGCCGAGAATCTGGTCGAGCAGGATGTTGCCGTTGTCGTAGTATTCGTCGCGCGCCTGTTTGACGCGCTCTTCCAGCAGCACGGTGCTCTCGAGGCCGAATTTGTTGGCGGCGGCGATCGTTTGCCGGACATGGTTGGACTGGGTGGCGCCCTGCGTGACGACGTGCGTCGCGCCTTTCGCCAGCGCGTCGCCGATCAGGAACTCCAGCTTGCGCGTCTTGTTGCCGCCCAGCGCCAGGCCGGTATGGTCGTCGCGTTTGATGTAGAGTCCGGGGCCGCCGAGATGCCGGGTCAGATTGGGCAGGAATTCCAGCGGCGTGACGGACGGGGTCAGGTTGACGCGGGGGAAACGAGTCAGGTTCATGGCGTTCTTCTTTCGCGGATGGACAGGATTCAGGCGGGATCGAGGGCGAGCGACCGGGCGGCTTCTTCCCGCACGCAATGGAGGATGTCGCGCTTGATCCTGCCATAGTCCGTATCGGCCACCAGCTCCTCGGGATCGCGCGGACGCCCGAAGGGCACGATGATTTCCGCGCGAATGCCCGCGGGGCGCGCCGACATGAGCAGGACGCGATCGGCGAGAAACAGCGCTTCGTCGACGTCGTGAGTCACGAAAAGGATGGTCGTTCCGGTGTCCCGCCAGATGTCGTGGAGCAATTCCTGCATGGACAGCCGGGTCTGCGCGTCGAGCGCGCCGAAGGGTTCGTCCATCAGCAGAATCTCTGGATTGGGCAGCCAGGCGCGGGCCAGGGCCGCGCGCTGGCGCATGCCGCCCGAAAGCTGCCAGGGCGCGTGATCGGCGAAATCGTGCAGACCGACGAGCCGCAGATGACGCTCGGCTTCCGGCAGGTAGCGGGCCGGCGTCTGCCCGGCAAGGCGCGGGCCGAGGGTGACGTTTTCCCTGACCGACAGCCAGGGAAGCAGCATCGGCTGCTGGAACACCATGCCCCGATCCGGCCCCGGCTCCCGGATCGGGTCTCCATCGAGCAGGACGCGGCCGGTACTGGCCTGCTCGAAGCCCGCAATCAGATTGAGGATCGTCGACTTGCCGCAGCCGGAGGGGCCGAGCAGGCAAACGAATTCGCCCGGCGCCAGTTCAAACGAGACGTCGGAGAGCGCGTCGGTACGCTTCCCGGCCACGGTGGGCGCGGCAAACCATTTGCCGACCCGGTCGAGACGAATGCGCGGCTCCCGGCTCATGCGTCTTTCCCGGCCCAGGGAGCGAAGCGCCGTTGCAGGCGCGTCAAGACCCAATCGAAAAGGTAGCCGGTCAGGCCAAGCAGCAGAATCCCGAGCAGGACGACGTCGGTACGCAGATAGGTTCCGGCGTTGATCACCATCCAGCCGAGGCCCGAATTCGCCGCCACCATTTCGGCGGCGATCAGCGAGGTCCAACCGATGCCGACCGACAGGCGCACGGTGGTGAACAACTCCGGCAGGGCGTTGGGCAGAACGACGTACAGGAATATCTGCCCGCGGCTGGCGCCCAGGGTCTGTACCGCGCGGATGCGTCCCTGGCTGACGCCGGTGACCGATGCCGCGGCGCCGACGACGATGCTGAGGAAGGATGAAATGAAGATCAGGAAGAACTTGGAAGTTTCACCGATGCCGAACCAGACCACCACCAGCGGGATCAGCGCGATTTTCGGCAAGGGCCGCAGGAACTGGACGAATGGATCGAGAACGGCATTCAGCATCGGCAGGATTCCCATGAATAAACCGAGTGGAATGCCGATGGCGATGGCCGCCGCGAAGGCGGAGAGCGCGCGCGCCACGCTGATCAGGAAGTGCTGCCACAGCGGTGTTTGCCGATAGCCGGAAAGCGCCAGCTCCGTCGCCGTCCGGAAGACCTCGGAAGGCGGCGGCAGGAGCAGGGGATCCACCCAGCCCAGACTGCCCGAGAGCTGCCAGATGGCGATGAACAGGATCACGCTGGCAACGCTGATCGGCCAGTGGCGGTGTCCGCGGGACGGCTGCCTCGACGGCCGCGGCCCGGCCGCCGTTCTTTCCTCCGCCGCCGGGCCTTGGTACGGCTCCAGCGTCAATTCCGATTCCAGGGTCATCATCGCTCATTTCGCAAGCGCGCGTTGCAGGAAATCGGTATTGATGAAGGGCGCGTAGGACGCCGGAATTTCCTCCTTGCGCACTTCGCCGATCTGCGCCAGAAACTCCGCCGTATCCTTGTAGGACTTCGTGATGCGCGAATCCGGTTTGCTCGTCTTGTCGCCGATGAACGCCGGCGTCAGTTGCTCGGCGATCGAGGGATACTGGAGTCCGGCCAGCGTATCGCGCGCCGTTTCGAGCGGAATGTCCAGGTGCCTGGCGATCAGTTGCGCCGCGCCTTCCGGGTCCTTCTTGTACTGGTCGACCTTGTCCTGAACGACGCGCAGGAACTTCGCCACCAGTTCCGGGTGCTTCTCGCCGAATTCCTTGCGCACGACGAGATTGTTGAACACCAGCACGCCATCCTTCTGCAAGTCGCGGGTGGCGAAGATTTCCTTGCCGCCGTCACTCTCCAGTTGATGCGAGAACGGCCCCCAGACGTAAGCGGCATCGATGTCCTTGCGCTTCCAGGCCGCCACCATTTCGGAAGGCTTGAGCGCGACGCCCTTGATCTTGGCGCGGTCGGCCCCGGCCACCTTGACCGCCACTTCAAAGGCGAACTGGGCGGTCGAATTGGCCGGATAAGCCACGGTCTTCCCTTCCAGCCCCTTCAATGAATCGATCCCCTTGCGGGCGATCAGCCGTTCGCTGGTGGCGATGATCTCCGGCGTGCCGATCACCTCGATCGCCAGCTTGCGGGCGATCCCCGCGGCAGCCGGGCTTGAACCGAAGCGCGCGATGTCGATTTCCCTGGCCGCGAACAGCGTCAGCACGTCGGCGCCGGAATTGAAATGAATCCACTTGACCTTGGTGCCGAAGGCCTTGTCGAACGCCTCGTCGATCTTGCCGAGAACCCATACGCGCGGACCGCCGGCCCAGGCAAAGCGGACTTCGGATGGTACCTCCTCGGCGCGCGCCGACAATGGAAGCAATGCGGTGAGCAGCGAGGCGGCGGCAAAAAGCAGTCGGGTCAGTTTCATGGCGTTTCCTTGAAAATGGACAGAGCGCTCACTGTAGGCAACAAAGACGAGAAGCAAAAGGAATAAAAATTGATATTTTTATGCCGCCGCGCGTATATGCGGGACAGAAGACGGAAGAGGGAAGACGGAAGACGGAAGACAGTTGGGCTTGGGCGCTTCGCGCCGGGGGGAACGGGAAATCGAGCGCCCTGGTTTTCCTGATCGTAAAACCAACTCCGGTTTGAAACCCCGCCCTGAAGGCCGGGGTTTCGATCGTAGCCATCGGGGAGGGATGCAAACCCCTTCCCAATGGCGTTGGACCGACAGCCCTGAAGGGCTGTCGCTAATTTCTTGCCGCGCCTGAAAGCGCGCCAGAAACCTCATGGCGCCGAACATCTCCTGCGCGAATGC
>JAITAJ010000179.1 GCA_031284185.1 Accumulibacter sp.
AAACGAAGCCTTCCTGGCGCTGGCGGAACTAGGCCCGGACAAGTTCGACATCGTCGTGCCGCCGCTGTCCATCCTGGCCGAGCCGCCGGTGACGGTGGTCGACAAGGTGGTCGACAAGAAGGGTACCCGCGCGGTGGCCGAAACCTATCTCAAATACCTCTATACCCCCGAGGCGCAGGAGATCATCGCCGCCAATTTCTACCGCCCCACCGACAAGAACGTGGCGGCCCGGTACGCGAACAAGTTCCCGCAAGTGAAACTGGTCACCATCGACGATCCCGTCTTCGGCGGCTGGCAGGCCGCGCAGAAAAGACACTTTGCCGACGGCGGCGTGTTCGACCAGATCTATCAGCCGAAAAAATAAGGAATGAAATCGACGAGACGGCCCGGCCTCACAGCTCCGGCCTCCCAAGCCGGCAAGCCGCGCAAGCGGCGGGCCGGCGTTCTGCCGGGTTTCGGCCTTTCGATGGGGATCACGCTCACCTATCTCGGCCTCCTGGTGCTGGTGCCGCTGGCATCGCTCCCGCTGAAAAGCATGAGCCTGGGATGGGAAGGCTTCTGGAAGATCGTCACCGCGCCGCGCGTGCTGGCTTCCTACCAGGTCACCTTCGGCGCCTCGCTGGCGGCGGCGCTCGTCAACCTGGTGTTCGGCGCCATCGTGGCCTGGGTGCTGGTGCGCTATTCCTTTCCCGGCAAGAAGATCCTCGACGCGCTGGTGGATCTTCCCTTCGCGCTGCCCACCGCCGTCGCGGGCATCGCGCTCACGGCCATTTACGCGCAGAACGGTTGGCTGGGCAAACCCCTGGGAGAATGGTTCGGCCTGAAAGTGGCCTATACCCCGCTGGGCATCGCCATCGCGCTCGTCTTCATCGGCCTGCCCTTCGTCGTGCGCACGGTGCAGCCGGTGCTGGAAGACATCGAGCGCGAGATCGAAGAAGCGGCGGCCAGCCTGGGAGCGGACCGCTGGCAGACCGTCCGCCGGGTCTTGCTGCCCGCGCTCTTGCCCGCGCTGCTGACGGGCTTCGCGCTGGCCTTCGCGCGGGCGGTGGGCGAGTACGGCTCGGTGGTGTTCATCGCGGGCAACATGCCCATGATCTCCGAAATCACGCCGCTACTCATCATCTCGCGGCTGGAAGAATACGACTACGCCGGCGCGGCGGCCATCGCCATCGTGATGCTGGCGCTGGCCTTCGTCCTGCTGCTCGCCATCAACCTGATCCAGGGCTGGAACGCGCGGCGCGGGGAAAGAGGCTCATGATTCCCCATCATTCCGGGCATCTCACCGAGCCGCGCTGGGTGCGCGGAACCCTGCTCACGCTGGCGCTGGCTTTCCTCACGCTGTTCCTGCTGGTGCCGCTGGCCACCGTATTCACCGAAGCCCTGCGCAAGGGCTGGCAACTGTACCTGGCGGCCATCACCGAGGCGGACGCCGTCGAAGCCATCAAACTCACGCTGCTGGTGGCGGCCATCGCCCTGCCGGTGAACCTGTCGTTCGGCGTGGCGGCCGCCTGGGCCATCACCCGCTTCGAGTTCCGCGGCAAGCAGTTCCTCATCACCCTGATCGACCTGCCGTTCTCGATATCCCCGGTGGTGGCCGGCCTGATTTTCGTGCTGATGTTCGGCACACAGGGCTGGTTCGGCGGCTGGCTACAGGAGCACGATCTGAAAATCGTCTTCGCCACCCCCGGCGTCATCCTGGCGACGCTGTTCGTGACCTTTCCCTTCGTGGCGCGCGAGCTGATCCCGCTCATGCAGGCGCAGGGCTGCGAGGAAGAACAGGCCGCGCTGACGCTGGGCGCCTCCGGCTGGCGGATTTTCCAGCGCGTGACCCTGCCCAACATCAAGTGGGGACTGCTCTACGGCGCAATTCTGGCCAATGCGCGGGCGATGGGCGAATTCGGCGCGGTGTCGGTGGTGTCCGGCCACGTGCGCGGCGAGACCAACACCATGACCCTGCACGTCGAAATCCTGTACAACGAATACCAGTTTTCGGCAGCCTTCGCCGTGGCTTCGCTGCTGGCCCTGCTGGCGCTCGTCACGCTGGTCATCAAGAATTTCATCGCCTGGCGCGCCGCGCGCTCGGCAGCGCGGGAGGCTTCTTCGCAGGCGGCTTTGTCCGAGCTTTCTTCCGCCGACTCGCCCCCTCCAATCTTCCAGCCCATTCAGTCGAGGTGATCCATGAGCATCGAAGTCAAAAACCTTTCCAAGTATTTCGGCTCATTTCGCGCGCTCGACGACGTGTCGCTCACCATCGAAACCGGCGAACTGGTGGCCTTGCTTGGCCCGTCGGGCTGCGGCAAGACCACGCTGCTGCGCATCATCGCCGGTCTGGAATCGCCCGACGCCGGCAGCGTGCTGTTCGCCGGCGAGGACGCTACCGGCGTCGACGTGCGCCACCGCCAGGTGGGTTTCGTCTTCCAGCACTACGCGCTGTTCCATCATATGACGGTGTTCGAGAACGTGGCTTTCGGGCTGCGCGTCAAACCGCGCGCGCAACGCCCTTCCGAGGAAAACATCCGGGCCAGGGTGCATGAGCTTCTGAATCTGGTACAGCTCGATTGGCTGGCCGAGCGCCATCCCTCGCAACTCTCGGGCGGCCAGCGCCAGCGCATCGCGCTCGCTCGGGCGCTGGCGGTGGAACCGCGCGTGCTGCTGCTCGACGAGCCTTTCGGCGCTCTCGACGCCAAGGTGCGCAAGGAACTGCGCCGCTGGCTGCGCCGCCTGCACGACGATCTGCACGTCGCCAGCGTATTCGTCACGCATGACCAGGAAGAGGCGCTGGAAGTCTCCGACCGGGTGGTGCTGATGAATGCCGGCCGCATCGAGCAGATCGGCGAGCCGCGCGAGCTTTGGGAACATCCGGCGACTCCCTTCGTCTACGATTTCCTGGGCGACGTCAATGCCTTCAGAGGCCACGCCGCGCGCGGCCTGTGGCATGCCGACGGCGTCACGCTGCCCGCGCCCGAGATGACCCAGGACGACAAACTGCATGCCGTCGCCTACGTGCGGCCGCACGAAATCGATCTCGCGCGCGACAAGTCGGGCGCCAGCGGCATACGGGTGCGCCTGGATCACGCCTATCTCGCCGGCCCTTCCGCCTACCTGGAACTGCAGCGCCTGGACGGGGACGCGCTGATCGAAGCCCAGATCCCCGAAACCCGATACCGCGAGCTGGGTTTCAAGGTGGGTGACGTGCTCGTGGCCAGCCCGCTCCGCGCGCGGGTGTTCGCGGCGGCCTGAAGGTGTGACGATCGCGTGACGACCCTTGCCGCCCCGGCTTCGCCAGTAAACTCCGGCCAAGTCGCCGAACGCTGGCGCGCGCTCCGCTTCCGTCTGGCCGGCATCGCCGAACGCCATCCCGACGCGGCGCTGGCCTCGTCCCTGTCCGCCGAGGACATGGTGCTGACGCACGCCATCTTTCGCGCGGACCTGCCTCTGCGGGTATTCACCCTGGATACCGGCCGCCTGCACGCGGAAACTCTGGGCTTACTGGAATGCATCGAATCCGCCTACGGACGTTCCGTGGAAGTCTACCGCCCCGACGAACGGGCCGTGGCAGACTACGAGGCCGCTTATGGCGCCCATGCCTTTTACGGCAGCGTCGAACTGCGCCGGGCCTGCTGCTGGATACGCAAGGTCGAACCGCTGGAACGCGCGCTCGCCGGGCGCTCGGCCTGGATCACCGGGCAGCGCCGCGCCCAGGCCGCCACCCGCGAAGACCTGCCCGAGGAAGAATATGACGGGACCTTCGGCCTGGCCAAATACAATCCCCTCGCCGCCTGGAACGACGAAGAAATCTGGAAGGTCATCCGCGCGCAGGGCATTCCCTACAACCCGCTGCACGACCGCGGCTATCCCTCCATCGGCTGCGAACCCTGCACGCGCGCCGTCCGTCCCGGCGAGGACGCGCGCGCGGGACGCTGGTGGTGGGAGTCGTCCAACTCGAAAGAATGCGGATTGCACGCCGGCAATCCGGGGAAATAAAATCATGTCCGTCACCTGTCGACGCAGTCATCTGGACTGGCTGGAATCCGAGGCGATTTTCATCCTGCGCGAAGTGGCCGCCGAATGCGCCCGGCCCGCGCTGCTCTTCTCCGGCGGCAAGGATTCCGTGGTGCTGCTTCGCCTCTCCGAGAAGGCTTTTCGTCCGGGCGGGTTTCCCTATCCCCTGCTGCACATCGACACGGGCCACAATTTTGACGAGGTGATCGCCTTTCGCGACGCGCGCGCCGCCGAACTGGGCGAACGGCTCATCGTGCGCCGCGTGGAAGATTCGATCCGGCGCGGCAGCGTGGTGCTGCGCCACGAGAACGACTCGCGCAATGCCGCGCAATCCGTCACCTTGCTGGAAGCCATCGAGGAGTTCGGCTTCGATGCCTGCATCGGCGGCGCGCGCCGCGACGAAGAAAAGGCGCGCGCCAAGGAACGCATATTTTCCTTCCGCGACGCCTTCGGCCAGTGGGATCCCAAGGCGCAGCGCCCCGAACTCTGGGATATCTACAACACCCGCGTGCATCCGGGCGAGAACATGCGGGTGTTCCCCATCTCCAACTGGACGGAGCTGGACGTCTGGCAATACATCTTGCGCGAGCAACTGGCCTTGCCGTCCATCTATTACAGCCACCCGCGCGAAGTGGTGCGCCGCAGGGGCCTGCTGGTGCCGGTCACGCCTCTCACGCCGCCGCGCAGGAGCGAAACGGTGGAGCGCCTGCCCGTGCGCTTTCGCACCGTGGGCGACATTTCCTGCACCTGCCCGGTGGCGTCCGGCGCCGCCGACGCGGCGGCCGTCATCGCCGAAACCGCGGTAACCGAGATCACCGAGCGCGGCGCCACCCGCATGGACGACCAGACCTCCGAGGCATCGATGGAACGGCGCAAACGCGAGGGATATTTTTGATCGGATTTTTGATATGAACGCCGCAAACGAATTCTTCCCGGACGGCGTGCTGCGCCTGATCACCGCAGGCTCGGTAGACGACGGCAAGTCCACCCTCATCGGCCGTCTGCTGTATGACAGCAAGGGAATATTCGCCGACCAGCTCGAAGCGATCGCGCGCGCGAGATACAAACGCGTGGCGGGCGACGGCATCGATTTTTCACTGCTGACCGACGGCCTGGAAGCCGAACGCGAACAAGGCATCACCATCGACGTGGCCTATCGCTATTTCTCGACGCCGCGGCGCAAGTTCATCATCGCCGACGCGCCGGGACACGAGCAATACACTCGCAACATGGTCACCGGCGCTTCCACGGCCCATGCCGCCATCATTCTCATCGACGCTACGCGCGCAGCCTTCGGCCAACTGCTGCCGCAGACCAAGCGGCACAGCGCCATCGCCCGGCTGCTGGGCATCCGCCATATCGTGGTGGCGGTCAACAAGATGGATCTCATGGACTGGCAACGCGAGGCGTTCGAAAACATCCGCTCGGCCTACGGCGAGCTGGCCCGGCGCCTGGGCATCGCCGGCTTTCATATCCTGCCGCTTTCGGCCTTGCACGGGGACAACGTGGTGAGCGCATCCGCGCATACTCCCTGGTACACGGAGCCGCCCCTGCTCGGTTTACTGGAAAGTCTGCCCGTGGCCGACGACGGCCGCAACGCGCCTCTCCGCCTGCCGGTGCAGTGGGTGTTGCGGCACGGCGGCGACCGGATCGACGCTTTTCGCGGCTATGCCGGGCGCCTGGCCAGCGGAACCCTGCGCGTCGGCGAGACGCTCGTCGTGCAGCCCTCCGGAAGCGAAGCCAAAGTGGCCGGCCTGATCGTCGCCGGCCGCGAAGCCGGGATGGCCGTGGCAGGCGACGCGGTGATCGTGACGCTGGATCGGGACGTGGATGTCTCGCGCGGAGACCTCCTGTCGCATCCCGCTTCGCCGGCGCGCACCGGCCGCCACTTCGAGGCCGAACTGTGCTGGCTGGATTCCTCGCCGCTCGACCCGGCGCGCCGCTATCTCGTCAAACACGGCCCGCGCGTGACTTCCGCCAGGATTCTGGCCATACACGCCCGGCGCGACATCCACGAATTGCGCGAAGTTCCCGGCACAGACGGAACGCTCACCATGAACGACATCGGCCGCGTTTCGCTGATGACGCGCGAGACGCTGGCAGCAGACCGCTACGAAGACCTGCCGGCCAACGGCGCCTTCATCCTGATCGACGAGGCCAGCCACCAGACGGCGGCGGCCGGGATGCTGCGCTAGCGCACCCGGCGAGTGGCCGCGTCCCGACGCGGGCCAGACCAGGCTCGGAATTTCCCACCTTCGGATTGGCGCGACTATCGCGCAATCCGGAGCGGCAATCGCGCAAAACCCCCTGCAAACGCATCGACTGGCGCATACGCAGCGCCTAGGATTCGTATCCTGAAAACAGAAAAAGAAAGACTGGATCGCCGGCCTCGAAAAAGGCTTGCAGATCATCGAGGCATTCAACGACACCCATCCTCGGCTGACGGCGTCGACCGCGGCCCGCCGCACCGGAATCACGCGGACGGCCACACGGCGATACTTGCGCACGCTTGAATACCTCGGTTACGTCGAAAGCGACGGTCACCTGTTCTGGCTGACCCCCAAGGTCCTGCGTCTTGGCTGGTCCTACTTCGACTCGGCCAAGTTTCCCCGCGCCATCCAGCCTCACTTGCAGAAACTGAGCCTGGCACTCGGCGGCGCCGCCTATTTCGCGGTCATGGACGAAAACGACGTTGTTTTCGTCGCGCGCGACGGTTCCAACCTGGTGCAGAACGTCGGTTTCGTTTTGGGAGCGCGTGTCATCGCATCATCCGCCGCGGCGGGAATCGCCATCCTGTCTACCCAGTCCGACGAGGAAGTGGACAAATGGCTCGTCGGGCGGAAATTCATTCCCTATTCCCCATTCACCGCCACTACCGGAAATGCAGTCCGGCAACTGATCGACGACGCGCGCACCAACGGCTATTCTCTGCTGGAACAACAGGTCGCGTAGCGCGTGCGCGGAATCGCCGTG
>JAITAJ010000237.1 GCA_031284185.1 Accumulibacter sp.
GCTGTGCCGGAATATCCGCGCATTGGCGATGGCAGAAATCACCGGCTTCCCGTTTCACCCGCCCCGCGGTCGCGGAGCAAGGCACCCAAAAACAGGGGGCATTCTATGCCCTTCTCCAAAGTTTTGGCAAGTCCAAGGATCGGGGGGCATCGTCCCGGACGGTATTGCGCATGGCATTCCGGCCTCACATGGCGTTCTACCAGCCCGAACAAGGGCCTTGCGAAGCAAACGGAGACCGGAGCCGGCGGAACGTGACGAAGAAAAACCGCACGAGCGCGGCCACCCGTCTGCGGTTTTCCGTAACTGTGGTTTTCCGTTATCGGATCACCGTAACGTGGTGAAGCCCACACCCCCCGGTCGCGCGAAGTCGTGCCGTGCGACATTATTTTTTACGGATGGGCCTCCCTTCATCCCTCGTCGTCGTTATCGCTTCGCCTCCTCCCCGACCCGTACCACGCTATAATCCCGGTTTGCGGCGCTTCGCCCCGAGTGAGGAACAAAAAACCGAGAGCTGGGTTTCTCTGTCCTCTGTCTTCTCAATTCTCTGTCCTCTGTCCTCTGTCCCCCCCTGTCCTCTGAAATGCGCAACCGCTTCCCCTCCTTGCAGCGACATCCGCCCGCTCTCCATTGGATCGTCCTGTTCGCCTTGTCGATGGCCTTTGCCCTGGCCTTCGACGCCGTTCGGCTTCCGGCCTCTCTGCTGCTCGGGGCGATGCTGGCCGCGATCCTGGTGGCCGTCGCCGACGGGTCGCCGCGCGTGGCGCGCGAGCCTTTCGTCGTGGCGCAAGGTATCGTGGGTTGTCTCGTGGCGCGCGGCATGACGCCGGAAATCATGGTTTCCCTGCGTGACAACTGGCCGCTCTTCGTCTCGGTCACCCTCTCGATCATCCTTGCCTGTGCCGGAATGGGGTGGATTCTGGCGCGCAGAAAGATTCTTCCGGGGACGACGGCCATCTGGGGATGTTCGCCCGGCGGCGCCTGGGTCATGACGGTGATGTCCGACGATTACGGCGCGGACATGCGCCTGGTGGCGGTGATGCAGTATCTGCGCGTGATCCTGGTCACTCTCGTGGCCACGGTCGTTTCCCATTTCTGGATCGGCGGCGCCCTCCCCGAGCATGGCGCGTTCTCGAACTGGCTGGTCGGCGTTTCCTGGGTCGATCTGGCCGCCACGCTGCTGCTTGCCGGTGGCGTTTCCCTGCTGGCGAACGCCCTCGGGATTCCTGGCGGCCCGCTGCTGGCGCCGCTGATCGTCGGCGGCATCCTGCAAGTCAAGGGCCTGATGATCATCACCCTGCCGCCCTGGGTGCTGATCCCCGCCTACATCACCCTGGGCTGGAGCATCGGACTGCGCTTCAACCGTCAATCCCTGAGCCAGACGGCGCAGGCGTTGCCGTCGATAATCGCTTCGATCGTCTGTCTGATTCTGGTCTGTGCCGGCGTCGCGCTGATACTCGCGCGAACCACCGGCATCGACCCGCTGACGGCCTATCTCGCCACCAGTCCCGGCGGACTCGATGCCGTCGCCATCATTGCCGCCACCTCGAACGTCAACATTCCGTTCGTCATGGCATTCCAGACGGCGCGGCTGCTGCTGGTCATCACCACCGGCCCGGCGCTGGCAAGGTTCATGGCGGGCCGGGTCAGAAGACAGAGAGTTCAGAGGACGACGATTTGAGAGGACAGAAGACAGAGAAACCGAGCGCCCGGTTTCCCGTCCTCACTCCGGCGCGAAGCGCCGCAAGCTCATCTGTCATCTGTCATCTGTCTTCTGCCTTCTGTCCTCTGTCCCCTGGACAGTACCAGCGCGGGTAACGCTGCCTGACCACCTCCGAATCCGTTGACAACGCATGGCAATGGTCGAGATGGAAAGGTTTTCTTTCACTTTCATATTCGCCCGGCTTCACGTCACCGGCGAAGGTCTGGAACGCCGCCGTCGGCACGGCCATCAGCAGCTCGTTGACGTGGGCGCAGCCACGGGTATCGCCGAACATGGTCTTGACCGCCTTGAGAAAACCCTTGAACAGATTCAGCCCGATGATCTGCCGATAATCGGGAAGTATCCGCTCGCACACGCCCATGAACGGGGTGTAGTCGGCGCTGGCGGCCACGTCGATGACGTTCATCGCGCGGTCGATGGTCACGCGCACGCTGATGTCGTGAATCGGCTCGCCGCGCTTGCGTATGCCGTCGCGCAACTCGATATCCTGATCCTTGGTGTCGACCAGGCGGCCTTCGATGTCCCACAGGCCATCGTCGCGCCTGAACCCCTCGAAGGTGAGGGAACGCCGGTGCTTGCGCGCGCGCGTCGCTGTTACGGGAGGCAGTGGCATCTTTGGATCCGATTCCTGAGATTGAAAGGCCGTCGAGCGGGCCGGCAAAAATTGTACCCGAACGGGAACGGCGATCTCACGATACGCCGGACCTGGCCTATAATCCAGGCCGTGCCGCATGGCCCGCATCACCAGACAGCGTTTCCGGCAATTTTGCCTCATGATCCACGGACGGCATGAGGACGAACCGTGAACGGCGCTCATGGCGCGGCGGGCGTGGCCCGACCTCCCCATCTCTCCCCATCTCTCCCCATCGTCTCCCTGTCATGCTCGACATCCTGTCTACCACGGTCCCGATCTATCTGACGATTGCCGTCGGCTATCTGACGACGCGCCTGGGCCTGTTCGACAAGGGCGATCTGCGCGCGCTCGGGAAATTCGTGATCAACATCGCGCTGCCGGCCATGTTGCTCGACACGCTCATGAAAAACCGTCTGGACGACATGCTGAACGCTACCTACGTCGCCGCCTACGCCGCCGGTTCCCTGTTCTGCATCGTTCTGGCGCTCAACGGGGCGCGCCGTCTGGCGCCGGATGAACCCAGCGCGCGCCCCTACATCGCCATGGGCATGGCCTTTTCAAACAGCGGATTCGTCGGCTTTCCGATCATGCTTCTGGTGCTGCCCTCGGTCGCCGGCGTCGCGCTCGCGCTGAACGTGCTGGTCGAAAACATCGTGTTGCTGCCCCTGGCGCTGGCGCTGGCCGACTGGCAGGACACGCCGGCGAGAAACCGCTGGATGACCATCGGACAGGCCATCTTCGGCCTGCGCAAGAACCCGTCGGTCATCTCCATCCTCATCGCTCTCGCCCTGTCCCTGCTGGAAGTCAGGCTGCCTTCCACGTGCTCCCGAACGGTCGCGCTGTTCGCCCAGGCCAGCGTCGGCATCGCGCTGTTCGCCATCGGCGGCACCCTGTGCGGCCTGCCGTTCAGAGAACTGGGCGGCAAGGTCGCGGCGATCACCGCCGGCAAGTTGCTGCTGCATCCGCTGTGCCTCTGGCTCGCGCTGCTCCTGTGCGCGCTGGCCGGCCTGCCGGCCCTGCCGTCCGATCTGCGCGCCGCGCTGCTTCTTACCGGAACCTTGCCGGCCATGAGTATTTATCCGCTCCTGGGCATGCGCCACGGCCACGAAAAATTCTGCGCCGCCGCGCTGCTGGCGACGACGATCCTCTCGTTTTTTTCCTTGAGCGGACTGCTCGCGCTGTTGAGAAACCCTTAGCCTGAACGCGCGCAGACCCATCACAATCACGTCACGACGAAATCATGCCTTCCACGCCCATTCGGTACGTCATCTGTCCGACGCATCCAGCCGCGCACCGCTTCACGGTTTCCTGCACCGTCGCCGCCCCCGATCCCGCCGGCCAGCGCTTCGCGTTGCCGGCCTGGATTCCGGGCAGCTACCTGATCCGGGATTTTGCCCGCCACATCGTCGCCATCCGCGCCGAAGCGGGCGGAAGCGCCGTCCGGCTGGAGAAGCTGGACAAGCACACCTGGCGCGCCGCGCCGGTGGGCGAGGGAACGGCCTTGTCCGTGATCTGCGAAATCCACGCCTGGGATCTCTCGGTGCGCGGCGCGCATCTCGATCCGACGCACGCCTTCTTCAACGGTACCAGTGTCTTCCTGCGCGTGCTCGGTCAGGAATCCTCGCCTTGTCTCATCGACTTGCGGCGGCCCGAGGGGCCAGGCTTTGCCGCATGGCGCGTCGCCACGTCGCTCAGCGAAGCCTCGGGAGAAAGGGGCCGCGCCAGACCTCATGGATTCGGCCTGTACCGCGCCGAGGATTACGACGAGCTGATCGATCACCCGGTGGAAATGGGCGTTTTCACGCGGATCGAATTCGACGCTTGCGGCGTCTTGCATGAGGTCGCCATCACCGGGCGCCACGATTGCGATCGGGAACGGCTTGCCGCCGACCTGAAACGGGTCTGCGAGTGGCAGATCGGTTTTTTTGGCGAACCGGCGCCGATGCCGCGCTACGTCTTCCTGGTCATGGCCATCGGCGACGCCTACGGCGGACTCGAACACCGCGCCTCGACGGCGATAGCGTGCGCGCGCGACAGTCTGCCCCATTCCGGCATGAAGGGCTTGCCGGAGGCATACCGCAGGTTTCTCGGATTGTGCAGCCACGAATACTTTCACACATGGAACGTCAAGCGCATCAAGCCCGCCGATTTCATGCCTTACGATCTCGATCGGGAAAATTACACCACGCAGCTCTGGGCATTCGAGGGGATCACTTCGTACTACGACGATCTGGCGCTGTTGAGAAGCGGTGTCATCGGTCTGCGGGACTGGTTCGATCTCACCGCCAGTACCCTCGGCAACCTCAGACGCTGCCCCGGTCGTCTGCGCCAGTCGCTTGCCGAGTCGAGTTTCGATGCCTGGAACAAATTCTACCGGCCGGACGAAAACACGCCGAACGCCGTGGTCAGCTACTATGCCAAGGGCGCGCTCGCGGCCCTCGCGCTGGACCTCACCCTGCGTCAGGGAACGAGCGGCAGGGTTTCGCTCGATGACGTCATGCGCGCGCTGTGGCGGCGTTTCGGACAGACCGGGATCGGTGTCGGCGACGGCGACATCCGGTCGATCGCCGAGGAATTGTCGGGTCTCGCGCTCGAACGCTTCTTCGCGCAGACCATCCACGGTACGCGCGACATCCCGCTGGGCAAACTGCTCGCGCCGTTCGGCATTCGTCTTGCGTGGGGAAAGTCCAGGGCGCCCGCGCTTGGCGTCAAAACCGGGAACGAGGGTGACAAGCTCAGGCTGGCGACGGTTTACGACGGCGGGCCGGCACAGGAGGCGGGATTATCCGCCGGCGACACGCTGGTCGCCGTGGAGGGGCTGCGCGTCACGGCCGGGAACCTCGATGCGCTGCTCAGCCGCCGCAAGCCGGGGGATGTCTTGACGATTCACGCCTTCCGGCGCGATGAACTGATGCGGTTTCGCGTCACGCTCGGCGCGCGCGAGGATGAAACGCCTCGCCTGCGGCGCGCCGGATCCGCCAACGCGCTTCGGCGTGCCTGGCTGGGCGGGTGATTTTGCCGCGCGCGACGAAACCGCCGGAGTCGATTGTCAGTCGTCGGCGAGCTGTTGTAGAATGCGATGCTTTCGGGCCGGTGTAGCTCAGTTGGTAGAGCAGCGCATTCGTAATGCGAAGGTCGACAGTTCGAGTCCGTCCATCGGCACCCGTTACAGAGGATAGAAATACAGAGAGGACAGAAGACAGGTCAGCTTGGGCGCTTCGCGCCGGGTGGGGACGAAAAGCCGAGTCCTCTGACTCGAATCTCATGAAATCCGAACACCCTCCCGAAACACCGGCGACCCGCTTTCTGCATCGGCTCGGCATCGCTCATTCCAATCATCTCTACGCCTACGAAGAGCGCGGCGGCACGCGCGTTTCGGCGCGCGAACTGAAGGTCGACGAGCACGCGGTGATCAAGACCCTGATCATGGAGGATGAGTCGGCAAAACCGCTGATCGTCCTCATGCACGGCGACCGCACGGTGTCGACCAAGGAACTGGCGCGACAGATCGGTTGCAAGAAGGTGGAACCCTGCAAGCCGGAAACGGCCAATCGGCACAGCGGTTTCCTGGTCGGCGGCACCAGCCCGTTCGGCACGAAAAAGAAAATGCCGGTGTATGTCGAAAAAACGATCCTCGATCTGCCGCTGATCTACATCAACGGCGGCCGGCGCGGTTTCCTGGTCGGCATCCGCCCCCAGGATCTCACGCGCGCGCTCGCGCCGGTCACGGTGGAAGCCGCGGCTCAGGCCGGCGGCGGCTGACCGCGCTCGATGATCACGCCGGCGCGCCGCACCCCGCGCATGACTCCGGGCTTGGCTACCGAGACGCGCACCCAGAGGGCGCCGAAGTCGCCCAGCAACACGCCGGCGACGTGCTCCGCCAGCTTCTCCAGCAGGTTGAAACGGCGCTCCTCCAGGCTGGCGCGCAGACGATCGACGACCGCCGCGTAATCGATGGTGTCGTCAATGTCGTCGCTGTTGCCCGCGTGCGCCGTGGACGTGCCGATCTGCAAGGAGATTTCCAGCGTTTGCGGCACGCGCCGTTCGCGCGGATAGATGCCGATCAGCGTCGTGATGCGAAATTCGTCGATGAAGATGATGTCCATTTTTGCGTCGGGCGGTGGGTCATTTCGATTCCTGATCGCCGGTGACTTCGGCTTGCCCTCGCCTCACCAATGATTCGGAAATGGAATAAAATCACGGCTCGGCGCAGGCAAGACGCGCCGAACGAGCGCGCATTCTACCAGCCCGCCAGCCGCGCGGCCCGACCCGGGGGAAATCCATGTCCGAACTTCTGATCGCCTCAATCGCCACTCTGGCCGCTTACCTGCTCGGCTCGGTGCCGTTTGCGGTGGTGTGCAGCCGGCTGTTCGGCCTGCCCGATCCGCGCGGCTACGGCTCGAAAAATCCCGGCGCCAGCAACGTGCTGCGCAGCGGCAACAAGGCCGCCGCCGCCGCGACGCTGTTCGGCGACCTGGCCAAGGGTTGGCTGGCCGTTTTTCTGGCGCGGACCGCCGGGCCGGACTTCGGCTTCGCGCAGGGCCTGGTCGGCGCCGTGGCGCTGGCGGTTTTCTTCGGCCACGTTTTTCCGGTATTCCTGAAATTCAAGGGAGGCAAGGGTGTGGCGACGGCCGGCGGCGTGCTGTTGGCCATCGATCCGGCGCTCGGCCTGACCACGCTGGGCATCTGGCTGGCCGTCGCCTTCACCCTGCGCTATTCCTCGCTATCGGCGCTGACGGCCGCGGCGGCCGCGCCGCTGGTCGCGCTTCTGCTCTGGGGCGGCGGAACCCTGGCCTTGGTCGTGAGCATTCTGGCGATTACCCTGATCGTCAGGCACTGGGGGAATCTGCAACGCCTGATGGCCGGCACCGAGCCGAAGATCGGAGCGGCTCAGAGGACAAAGACCTGAAACTCTTCTGTCCTCTGTCTTCTGAACCCTGTCCTCTGAACCCCTGAACCTCAGCGGGAAACCGCGCTCAACCAGAGGTCGAGACGATTTTCAAGCAGATGATGCGCCTTGACCCATTCGCGCAACGCCTCGCCTTCGCGCGCGAGCGCCTCCGCTTCGCCGGCGCGCTCGAGGATCGCCGCGATCCATTGGCGTGGGTCGTTCGGCAGTCGCGTGACCGGCGGATTGCCGGTCTGGTAGGGGAAAACGTCCGTGCAGAGCGTCGGCCAGCCGAGAATGCCGTATTCGAGCAGAGTCAGATTGCTCCTCGCCTCGTTGACGGGATTGATTTCAAGCGGCGCAAGCGCAAGGTCGAGATCGAGCGAGGCGAGTTTTTCCGGATGGTCCCGAAAGTCGCGCGGGGCCTCGTGGAATTCGGCGACGCAGGGGCGAAGCTCTTCGGGAACCGCGCCGAAGGAAATCCAGTCGACGTCCTTGCAAGTCGCCTTGACGACTTCACGCATGAACGGGATGTCACCCACATACGACCGTTCGTCCGCCCAGCCGACGCGAAGTTTTTCACCTCGCGGGCGTTTCGTTTGCAACGTCCCCCAGACACGCCATTCGAGCGCGTCGGGAAGGACGCGGATATCCTCGATCGCGTCCCGGAAGGCGTCCGCCAGCGGCTCGGTACTGACGATCAGGCGATGCGAGACGGCAAGCCCACGGCGTATTTTTTCCGTGAGCGCGCCGGAATATCGCGGATGATTTTCTGGCAACTGGTCCAGAAGACCATCGAAGGAGTAGATGAGGAAAATTTCCGGATTGAATCTTGCGCAAGACGCCAATGCCATGAAAGGAGCATCGCCGACCGGCGCGTGCATGATCACGCTGTCGGGCGCGAGGCGATCCAGTTCGCGCGGCGTTGGGAAATGCCAGGTTTCGCGGCGCGGGGCGGCATAGTGCAACGCGCCGCGGGCGTTGAGCGCGCGTAGCGGCGCCTGCCCGCGATATTCCACCGTCGGTGAAGAAATTCCCGGCAGGTACAGGACGCGCGGCCGTTCGTGGAAATCGGTATTCCACGGAACGACGAAATCCTTCTCGATCGTCGGTTTCACGCAATTCAGGGCAAGATGGCGGTTCCAGGCCGGATCGCTCGCCAGACGGTGCCGCCAGCGGGCGACGAACATTTCGGTTTCCTTGCCGAGCGCCTCGTGTGTTTGCGGCTGATCTTGCGAGCACTTCAGCGAAGCGGAAGAGTGGTGGAGCAGCGTGGCATGAGGCGTCCAGATGACGCGGTAGCCGAGTTCCTTGATCCTGAGACAAAGGTCGACGTCCTGCTGCAACAGCCTGAACTCGGGATCAAGCCCGGCGACCTGATGGAAAACCGAAGCGCGGACCAACATGCACGCGCCTGTGAGCACGGAATACTCATTGTCGACGAACGCGCGATTCATGTACGCCGGTTCATCGCGCGAACCGTTGAAAAAGACGTGGCCCGATGTCGGACTCGCCAATCCCAATACCATGCCCGCGTGCTGCAAGCGCCGGTCTTTCGGAAAGAGCAGGCGCGCGCCGACGATGCCGACGTCGGCGCGTTGCGCGTGGCTCATCATCGCGTCGAGCCATTCGCCGTGAATGCACTCGGTGTCGTTGTTGAGCAAGAGCAGGTACTCGCCACTGGCCTGACGCGCCGCGCGATTGTTCATCGCGGAAAAGTCGAAATCTCCCGGCACGGGCACGATCCTTACCCGATCCGGCGCCAGCTCGCGCAGCCTGTCGTAATACACGAAAGTCCTCGGATCGTCGCTGTCGTTATCGACGATCAGCAGCTCCCAGTTCGGATAGAAGGTGTTCTTGAACAGGGTTTCGATACATGGGCCGAGCAGGTCGAGCCGATTGCGCGTCGGGATGATGATCGACACCCTGGGCCTTGCCTCGTGGCGATAGACGACGCGCCGCGTCTCGCCGGCGATCAGGCCGGGTTCGATCGACACCGGAATCTCCCTGCGCTCGAAATGCCGGCGCAGCGCTTTCGTCGCGCCTTCATCATCGGCGCGCGCGGGCGCAAAGTCCGGGCAATGAACCAGGACCTCGGGAATGTGGCCGATGGCGGCCTCGCCCGAGGCATCGATGGCGCGCAACAGGAGATCGTAGCGTTCCGCGCCGGGTATCGCGAAAAATCCGCCGGCGGATGCCAGCGCCTGCTTTTCGATGAAAAAGCCGCCGACGTAATCGGTCGAACGCAGAAATTCCAGGTTGAGGTCGGGCTTGAAGCGCGGCGAATGGAATCCGCCGTTGGCGGCGACACAATCGTCGTCGGTATAAATCAGCGTCCATTGCGGTCGAATCGCGATGTAATCGCCGAGCGTCAGGAAGGTTTCCGGCGAGAATTGCGCGCCGCAGGTGAAAAATCCGAACCAGTCCGCGGGCGATTCGGCCAGATGCGCGTCGACGCGCTCGCCGAGTTCATCCCGCGCGCACTGAATCCAGCGAACCGGGCTGTCTTCGGCGACGAATCCAGGCTCGGGCGAAGCGTCTTGCGCGAAGATGCCGAGCCGCCAGCCGGCGTAGGCTTGTCGCGCCAGGCTGTCGATGCTGTCGGCCAGCAAGGCTTCCTGACCGGGTTCGAGGATCAGGAGGATTTCAAAGAGCGGCTGTTCTTGCCAGAGCTTTTCGATCCGCTCGCGGTGAAGGGTTTCGGCCAGGGGATCCAGCCGGCATTCGCGCCAGCGCCAGTAATCCAGCAGCGTGCCGGCCGTGACGGCGCCGCCGCCGCCGTTTTTCAGGGTATCGCGCGCTTCCCGCGCCGTCGTCAGATATTCCCGCGCCTCGCCGTTTTCGGGGAAGCGTTCCAGATAACGCTCCAATACCGGAACGGCCTCGGCGAAACGATCCGTTTCAAGCAGCAGTTCGACCAGTTTGAGGTTTTCGTCGATCACCTCGCCCGCCCTTTCCGCCGCCCGCGCGTACCAGAAAATCGCCCGCGCGTCGTCGCCCGTTTCCTTCGCAAGATCGCCCAGGCGGTCGAAAATCGACCAGGGACAGTCCTTTTGCTCGGCCAGACAGGTCAGTTTGGCGGTCTCGGCGTTCAGGAACACCGAAGGGGGGCATTTCATAGACAAGATTTCAGGCAAGATCATCGACGAGACGATTTCCGGCTCACTGCCCGACAATCCGAGACGGAAAGCGCCATCAAGCACTTGAGGAGAAGATATCTTGTTTGCTTCTTTGTACTCTGCCGATTTTTGATCCTGCTCCGCGTGAATCCTGAAGTACGAAAGGGGTGAAACCACATAGGCCGCATTACCTGCGGAAAGCAGATTGAACCATGCCGCCAGATCATTGCCAGCCACAATACGATCATGTCCGGCAAACGACATGAAATGTGGCCGGTGCTTGTTGGGCATCAATTCTTGTTTCCTGAACAGTGTGCTCGTCGGCTCGCCAATGAGATTGCCGCCGAGCGCGGCCGTGCCTGCCGCCAGCGCGCGGCCATCGAGCACTCCGTCTTCATTGGAAATGCAAATCTCCCCGTGAAGCGTGCAAAGCGGGCGGTCATCCTGATCGATCAGGAGTCTTTTTGAAAACGCGAGCGTGATGTCGGGATACTTTCTGAAACCGTCGAGCAGACGTTCCACGCAATCCGGCGTCAGCACGTCGTCATCGTTCAGGAATTTGATGAATTCG
>JAITAJ010000403.1 GCA_031284185.1 Accumulibacter sp.
TATCTTCCTCACGCCGGAGGAACGCGCCGAGGCGCCGCGTCTGTATCACGTGCTCACGCGCGTCCGCGACGCGATACGCGACGGCAACGACGCCTTCGCTACGCTGGAGCGCGACGCCGCGGCCGATCTCGACCGGCACGGCTGGAAGACCGATTACGTCGCCGTGCGCCGGCAGTCCGATCTGCAAGCGCCATCGGGCCGGGAGGAGGCGCTGGTGGTGCTGGGCGCCAGCCGCCTGGGACTGCCGCGCCTGATCGATAACGTGGAGACAGAGTTCAGGGTTCAGAGGACAGGGTTCAGAGGACAGAAGACAGAGGACAGGGGACAGAGGACAGAGGGTGAGAGGCAGAGGTCAGCGGTCGGATTCGAGGGGACAGGGGACAGAGGGGCTTGCGGCGCTTCGCGCCGGAGGGACGAGAGATCGGGGGCGGGAGCGCCTTCCGCGCGTCCTCGGGCGGATCGGCGAATGGACGCGATGACCGGGTATGGGTCGGGAGGAGAAATGACGACGCCGTTGGCGAGGGAAACACGGGGTAGGGCAGACGTTTGTGACGCCCCGGAGCCGAGGCCATGAGGCGTAACGCGGTGGAACCTTTCCTCGCGCGTGACGCGGCGACGGCGGAAGGCCCGCGCGTCGACAAGTGGCTGTGGGCCGCGCGTTTCTTCAAGAGCCGCTCGCTGGCTACCGCCGCCATCCATGCCGGACACGTCCGGTTGAACGGCCAGCCGCCAAAGCCGGCACAGAGCCTCCGCCTCGGCGATACGCTGGACGTCGCGCTCGGCCCCACGCGCTGGACCATCGTCACGCGCGCGCTCGATACTCGGCGCGGACCGGCCGCCGAGGCGCAACGACTCTACGAGGAGACTTCCGAGAGCCGCGCGCGGCGCGACGCTCTTCGGGAAAATCTGCGCATGGCGCCGGCGCCGGGCAGCGGACTCAAGGGCCGCCCGACCAAGAAGGCGCGGCGCCTGATCCACCGCTTCAACGAGTCCCGCTGACAGACGCCCCGCCCGAACGCCGGGGCCGGCTTCACAGCACGTAGCGCGACAAATCCTCGTTGCGGGCCAGTTCGTTCAGGCGCATGTCGACGTAATCCGCGTCGATACGGATGTTTTCACTGCCGCCCTCGTCGCCGGCGAAAAACGAGACTTCTTCGAGCAGACGCTCCATCACCGTGTACAGGCGGCGGGCGCCGATGTTCTCGGTGCGCTCGTTGACCGACCAGGCGACTTCGGCCAGACGCCGGATGCCTTCCGGCACGAATTCGAGCTTCACCCCCTCGGTCGCCAGCAGGGCTTGATATTGCATGGTCAGACAGGCGTCGGTCTGGGTCAGGATGCGCTCGAAATCGGCAACCGACAGCGAATCGAGCTCCACCCGAATGGGGAAGCGGCCCTGCAACTCGGGAATCAGGTCCGAAGGCTTGGCCAGATGGAAGGCGCCACTGGCGATGAACAGGATGTGGTCGGTGCGGATCATGCCGAACTTGGTCGATACCGTCGTCCCTTCGACCAGCGGCAAGAGGTCGCGCTGCACCCCCTGACGGGAAACGTCGGCGCCGTGAATGTCGCCGCGCGAGGCGATCTTGTCGATCTCGTCGAGAAACACGATGCCGTTCTGCTCGACGTTGCGCACCGCTTCCAGCTTGACGTCTTCGTCGTTGACCAGCTTTCCGGCTTCTTCGTCGACCAGCAGGCGCAGCGCTTCGCCGATCTTCAGCTTCCGCGCTTTCTTTCGCGCCCCGCCCATGTTCTGGAACATGCCCTGGATCTGCGAGGTCAGTTCTTCCATGCCCGGCGGGGCGAAAATTTCGGCTTGCAGCATCGCGCCGGCCACTTCGATCTCGACCTCTTTGTCGTTGAGTTCGCCTTCGCGCAGTTTCTTGCGGAATTTCTGGCGGGTGGCGTTGTCGTCGGTCGGCGGCGTCTCGCTGTAGAACCCCCCCCGCGCGGGTGGCAGCAGCACATCGAGGATGCGTTCCTCGGCGGCATCTTCCGCCCGCCTCCGCACGCTCTTCATGGCCTGCTCACGGCCACTCTTGACCGCGATCTCGGCGAGATCACGGATGATCGTCTCGACGTCACGCCCGACATAGCCGACCTCGGTGAACTTGGTCGCCTCGATCTTGATGAACGGGGCATTGGCCAGCCGCGCCAGACGGCGGGCGATCTCGGTCTTGCCGACGCCGGTCGGGCCGATCATCAGGATGTTCTTGGGCGTGATCTCCTGGCGCAGAGGCTCTTCCACCTGCGCCCGCCGCCAACGGTTGCGCAGCGCGATGGCTACGGCCTTCTTGGCCTTGTCCTGACCGACGATGTGCTTGTCGAGTTCGTAAACGATTTCCTGGGGAGTCATTTGCATCATTTATATTCTGCCGAAGCGGTTTCAAGCATGTTATGTTCTCATCGACGAAGCAATGTGGCAAACTCGCCGTGTCGGTTAAAGATATGTAATGCTACCCGCAAATGACCAACAAGCAACGTATCACGTGTCTCGCTCCGGGCCGCGCCTCCCCCGGTATGGTGCTGGCCAAGCCGGTTTACGACCGTGAAGGCTTGATTTTGCTGGCGGCGGAGACGGTTCTCGACGCGCCCATGTTCGAGCGGATGATCCGGCGCGGCGTCAACGCCATCTCGGTGCGCGTGCCCGACCTTCGGGACGAGGAAACGATCAAGCGGGAACTCGACGGCATCCGCGCGCGGATCGATACGATTTTCCGCGGCCCCGGAAACGCCGGCAGAAGCCAGTTGCGCGACGCCGTTTCCGACTACCGCGTCAAGAGCGTCAAATGACCGCCCCTTCCCTGGATCAGCTGCTCGATCGCGCCGATGCCTTGCCGTCCCTGCCGGAAGTCGTCACCTATCTGATTCGCGCGTTGCGCGACGACAACGCCGACCTGGAAACGCTGGCGCATCACATCAACGTCGATCCGGCCATCGCCGCGCGTCTGCTCGCCGCCGCCAACTCGGCTTCCTCCGGCCTGTCCAAGCGCGTGCGCTCCGCCGCGCAGGTCTTCCTGCTGCTGGGCGCCGACCGGGTCATCAACATCATTCTCGCTTCGTCGCTGATCTACTGCTACGACGAGCACACTTCGGGCTTCATCGCTCCGCTGTTCTGGCGGCATTCGCTCGGCGTCGCCATCTGCGCCCAGGCGCTCGCCGAACAGACCGGAATCGATCCCGAACTCGCCTTCATCAGCGGCCTGTTGCACGACATCGGCCGATTGCTCATGTATACCGCCAGTCCGTGCCATGTCCTCAAGGCGCTCGATCGCTGCCACCATGACGACGTTCCGCTGATCGTCGCGGAACGCGAGGTGTTCGGCTACGATCACTGCCAGTCCGGGCGGGTGCTGGCAAACGCCTGGAATCTGCCGTCGGACATCGAGGACGCGATTGCCGCCCACCACGAGCCGGATGGGTTCGACAGCGAAATATGCGATCTCGTGCACGTCAGCGAGTGCCTGAGCCACGCGCTCGATCTCGGCGAGATAGCGAATAACCGGGTGCCCGACATCTCCGAGCTGGCTTGCGCCCGCATCGGCCTGTCCTGGCAGAAATTCTCTCCCCGCTTCGCGGAAATCGAGGCGCGTTTCGACGATTTCCGCTTCACCCTGGGACTCTGATTCCGGGGCGCCGCGGCAGACGCGAGCGCGGCTTCGGGCAGGAAGCCGGGATGACGCGCCCAAAGACGAAAAACGGTCAATCCAGCGCTTCGATCGTCGTGTTGTGGTTGGTGTAAATGCACAGGTCACCGGCGATGTCGAGCGATTTGCGAACGATCGCCGCCGGTTCCAGTTCGGTGTTTTCGATGAGCGCCCGCGCTGCCGACTGGGCGTAGGCGCCGCCCGAGCCGATCGCCAGAAGGCCCAGTTCCGGCTCCAGGACGTCGCCATTGCCGGTGATGATCAGCGAGCTGCCCCGGTCGGCCACGGCCAGCATGGCTTCCAGACGGCGCAGGGCGCGGTCGCTCCGCCAATCCTTGGCCAGCTCGACCGCCGAACGGAGCAGGTTCCCCTGGTGCTTGTCCAGCTTGGCCTCGAAACGCTCGAACAGGGTGAAGGCGTCCGCCGTGCCGCCGGCAAAACCGGCGAGAATCTTGTCGTTGTAAATGCGCCGCACCTTGCGCGCGCCGGCCTTGACGACGATGTTTCCGAGCGTCACCTGCCCGTCGCCGCCCATGGCGACCCGGTTGTCGCGGCGCACGGAAAGGATGGTCGTGCCGTGGTATTGCTCCATGAGCGTTCCTCAATGTCTCGCAAAAATGATCGTGGCCACCCCGGTCAGCCCGACGACGCGGAAAAGCTCGGCCACCAGATGGTTGGGGTGGCGAAAGACAATCTCCTTGCCCGCGCCGCGCATGGGCGTCAGCAAGTTGAGCAGCCCGGCGGCGCTGACGAAATCGATCCGCGTCAGTTTCGCGCAGTCGATCAGGAGCGCGTCCCGTTCCTGGGCGAAGCTCGGCAGATCGGCAAAACGCGACGATTCGATCTCCCCGCTCAATACATATGCGTCGCCGTCGCTCACGGCATCGCTTTCCGCCACCGCTTCCCGCGCGGCGGTTTCGGGGGCTTTCACCCGCCCGGCGTCCCAGGACGGCGGCGATTCCTCGAAAGTCATCGCGTAATCGATGGCATGCTCCTCGAAGACTTCCTGCCGTCCTTGCTGCTGGAGCAATTCGAGCAGCAGAAACCAGCATTCCTTGCCCACCGCCGGCGTTTCCTTCTTTCCCGCCTCGACGGCTTCCTTCACCAGCAGGATCAGCGCGTCCTTGCCCTTGAGATCGATTCCATGCCGATTCCTTCTGGCGTACAGCAACACGTCCAGGAGACAGGCGCAGCCCTTCGGGTCGATCCGCTGGACCTTGGACACGTCCAGGCGCAGGGTGCCGCTCTTCCCCAGCGCCTGACGCGCGGCGTCGAACGATGAAACATTGTCGCCCAGCAGATCGCCCTTGAAAAGCACGCTGCCGCCTTTCGACGCTTGCGCCGAAGGCGCCGATTCCGCCTCGCCCCCTCCCCCCCAGGCGGGCGGCGATTTCTCGAACGCGCACGCATACTCGATGCCCTTCGCCTCAAAGGCGGGCCGCTGCCCCGAAAGCCGGTAAAGATCGAACAGCATCAGCCACAGACGTTCCACCGGACCCGACGGCGGCTGCCCGAGCGCGTTTTCGAGCACCGTTTGCGCCGCCCGATCCTGATCGTTGGCGAAAAGAACGGCGGCTTCCTCGGCTGGCGCATCGACCGGGTCGAGCTCGGCATCGATCTGGAGATCGAACGAGGACTGCGTCAATCGGAAATCATCGGAAAACTCATCCGCCAGGGAAGCCTCCTGATCGTCATCCACCCGCCCCGTCTCGGGCGGCGGCGTCTCTTTGCTCCCGGTGCCTGTGGCCGGATGGGCCGTCGTTTTTTCCGGCCGCTTCTTGAATAAAGAAAAAATCATGAACTGAAAAACCAATCTAGCTCGGGGACAGGGAACAGAGGACAGAGGACAGGGGACAGAGGACAGATCGGCTTGCGGCGCTTTGCGCCGGGCGAAATGGAAAAACCGAGCGTTCGGGTGTCAGAAGACGACTATTCGAGAAGACAGAAGACGGGCTTGCCCGAGCGCTTCGCGCCGAACGAGGACAGAAAACCGGGCGCTCGGTTTCTCTGTCTTCTGTCCTCTCGAACAACTGCCTTCTGAACTGGAGGCGGGCGGGATCGAACCGCCGACCTGTTGATTGCGAACCAACCGCTCTCCCAACTGAGCTACGCCCCCATCGAAAACACATCCACCCACGAATCACACCACCCCGGCAATCACCACGGCGGGCACGGCCAACGGACTGGCGTCAAGAGGCTCGCGAGGATTCACGCCCCGCCACGCCCCTTGCAATCCACGGGATCATTTTCTCTTTTTGCCCTTGGTGGCGGCAACGACCGCCGCCTTGAACGTGGCGCCGGCGGAGAACTTGGGAACGGTGGTCGCCGAGATATTGATCTTTTCGCCCGTTTTGGGGTTCTTGCCCTCACGAGCGGCACGCGGCACCGCCTTGAAGGCGCCGAAACCAACGAGACTCACGCCATCGCCCTTGGCCACCGCCTGGACGATCGATTCGATCACGGCATCGAGCGCCTTGCCGGAGGCAACCTTGGACAATTCGGTTTTGGCTGCAATGGCGTCGATCAATTCAGATTTGTTCATAGTATCTCCTATGTCGATTATGGAAGAAGAAGTCGGAACGACGGCGATTCTCGCACTTTATGGGCATGAAGGGAAGGGTGAGAAAGCACGGGTTGCGGAAATACCGGGGGAAAGGGGAAAAAATGTTGTTTTCCTTTTCCCTTCGCGCGCTCACCGGCGAACCTTGCCTTCCTTGGACAGCAGGGGTTTCAGGAAACGCCCGGTGTAGCTGACCTTGCTGTCGGCGATCGCCTTCGGCGGCCCCGCCGCCAGGATCCGGCCGCCGCCGTCGCCGCCTTCCGGGCCGAGATCGACGATCCAGTCGGCGGTCTTGATGACGTCGAGGTTGTGCTCGATGACGACGATGGTGTTGCCGTGATCGGCCAGCCGGTGCAGGACTCCGAGCAGCATCTCGATGTCCTGGAAATGCAGGCCGGTGGTCGGTTCGTCGAGGATGTACAGGGTGCGCCCGGTGTCGCGCTTGGACAGCTCGAGCGAGAGCTTCACGCGCTGCGCTTCGCC
>JAITAJ010000308.1 GCA_031284185.1 Accumulibacter sp.
CTGCCGCCGGCTCTGGTTCTCTTCACCCTCTTCGTCATCTGGCCCATTCTCAACGCCGCCAATTTCAGTTTCTACAAATGGAGCGGCTACGGAGAACTGACCAATTTCATCGGCATGCAAAACTTCCAGAGATTGGCGGTGCATTCGGTTTTCCACCAGTCCATGTGGAACTCCATCAAACTCATTCTCGTATCCCTGTTCCTGCAAATCCCCCTCGCCTTGGCCATGGCGCTTCTCATCTACCGCAAGACGAGCCTGAATACCGCCTTCCGGCTCATTTTCTTTACTCCCTACATACTCGCCGAAGTGGCTACCGGACTGATCTGGAGTTTCATCTTCGACGGCGACTATGGCATCAGTTCCCAGATCACCGGCGAGCTTGGCATCGATCCCGTCTATGTGCTGGCCGACAAGCGCTTCGCTTTCCTCACCATCATCGTGGTCATCGTGTGGAAGTATTTCGGCTACCACATGATGATCTTCATCGCCGCCCTCCAGGCGGTGCCCGGCGATCTCATCGAGGCGGCGGAAATCGACGGCGCCTCGCCCTGGCGGACCGTGTGGCACGTCAAGCTCCCGCTGATTTCCCACGCCATCAAGTTGAGCGCATTTTTTGCCATCGTCGGCGCGCTCCAGGTCTTCGACATCATCATTCCGCTGACCAATGGCGGGCCATCCAACTCGACCCATTCCATCGTCAGCTATCTCTATTATTTCGGGCTGGGACAGATGAATGTAGGCTACGGAAGCGCGGTGGGAGTGGTCCTCTTCCTTCTTTGCATCGCTACGGCGTTCGGCTACAAGCGCTACGCGATCGGGAAAGGGGGCGCGATATGAAGGGGAGGAAAAATTCCCTGCCGGGCACGCTGGCCCGGGCGGCGACGCTTTCCCTGGTCGCCGCGCTCGTCATCATCCCGCTTCTCGCCACCCTGTTCGGCGGCTTCAAGACGGTGGGCGAGTTGCGCACCTCGCCATTCAGCCTCCCCTCGACGTGGCATCTCGACTTCTACGGCAGGATACTTGGAGATTCCGCTTTCTGGACCTTCCTGCGCAACTCTCTCGTCATCTCCGTTTCTTCGGTGCTGCTCACTTTGCTGTGCGCCTCGATGGCGGCCTACGTTTTCGCGCAGATCACTTTCTTCGGCTCCAGCCATCTCCAGTCCTACCTTCTCCTCGGCATGATGTTCCCCTTCGCGACGGCGATCGTGCCGCTATTTTTCCAGGTGCGCGACTTCGGCCTGCTCGACAACCCCCTGGGGGTCATCCTGCCTCAAACCGCCTTTTCCATGGCTTTTGCCATCGTGCTTTTCCGCAGCTTCTTCCGCCAACTGCCCAAAGAACTGTTTGAGGCCGCCTACGCGGACGGATGCGGCTACATCGGATTCTATTTCAGGTTCACTCTGCCGCTTTCCACTCCCATCCTCGCCACGGTCGGCACCTTCGCCTTCGTCCAGAGCTGGAACAACTACCTGCTTCCCCTCATCATCCTCAACGACAAATCACGCTACACCTGGCCGCTCGGGATCATGCAGTTCCGGGGGGAATTCCTCGTGGAATGGAACATGATCCTGGCCTTCGTCTCCCTGACCATCTTTCCCGCCATCGTATTCTTTCTCGTCACCCAGAAATACATCGTTGCCGGCCTGACTCGCGGTTCGGTCAAAGGATAAAACCCATGAACGCCAGTCCATCGCAATCCGTCATCCGCAACCCGATCCTCCCCGGCTTCAATCCCGATCCATCGATCGTCCGGCTTGGCGGAGACTATTACATCGCCACGTCCACCTTCGAATGGTATCCCGGCGTGCAGATCCATCATTCGCGCGATCTCGTCCATTGGCGCCTGGCAGCCAGGCCGCTCGACCGGCCAAGCCAGCTCGATCTGCGCGGCGAGCCGGACTCCTGCGGCGTCTGGGCGCCATGCCTCACCCACGCCGACGGCAAATTCTGGCTCGTCTATACCGACATGAAGCGAAAAAGCGGCTCGTTCCGGGACTGCCACAATTACCTGGTGACCGCCTCCGCCATCGACGGCCCGTGGTCGGATCCGGCCTTCCTCAACTCTTCCGGATTCGATCCTTCGCTGTTCCACGACGACGACGGGCGCAAATGGCTGGTCAACATGCTTTCCGACTACCGGGCGCGTCCGTCCCGTTTTGCCGGCATCGTCGCCCAAGAGTTCGATCCCGCCGCGGGCCGTCTGGTCGGGCCGGTCACGAACATCTTCAAAGGCTCGCCTCTCGGCTGGACGGAAGGGCCGCATCTTTACAAGCGGAACGGGTTCTATCATCTGCTGGTCGCCGAGGGCGGCACTGGCTACGAACATGCGGCCAGCATGGCCAGATCGCCTTCCCTTCTCGGCCCCTACGAACTCCATCCCGACATTGCGGTAGTGACTTCGCGGTACGCGCCGGACGCCTTGTTGCAGCGCGGCGGGCATGGCGATCTCGTGGAAACGGCCAATGGCGAAACCTATATCGTCCACCTGGCCAGCCGCCCACTCCCCGGCCTGCGCCGCTCGCCTCTCGGCCGGGAAACGGCGATTCAGAAGTGCGTCTGGGGCGAAGACGGCTGGCTCAGACTGGAGGGCGAGAAATACGCGCCGAAGGAGCGGGTCGCCGCCCCCGATCTGCCTTCTCACCCGTTTCCGCCCGAGCCTGAACGGACGGACTTCTCCCCCGGCGGATTGCCGATGCCTTTCCAATGGCTGCGCACGCCTTGCCCCGAAAGACTTTTCTCTCTTTCCGAGCGCCCCGGTTTTCTGCGTCTCTACGGGCGCGAGTCGGTCGGCTCCTGGTACGAACAGGCCCTGGTGGCGAGGCGGCAGACCGGGTTCGATTACGATGCCGAAACGGAGCTGACGGCGCGGCCGGGCAATTTCATGCAGATGGCCGGACTCATCGCCTATTACAACCGCTCCTCCTATCACTATCTGGCCCTGACCTGGGACGATGCCGCCGGCGTCTGCCTGCAAGTGATCACCTGCAATGGCGAATGGCCCACGGCCGCCACCTACCTCGCGCTGGAGGAGCCGGTGGCGATCGAACCGGACAGACCCGTGGGAATGCGCATCGAAACGCGCGGCGCGGCCTTGCGCTTCTACTGGCGGCAGGAGCGCGGCGAATGGCGGCGAATCGGGCCGGTTCTCGACGCTTCGGTCCTGTCGGACGAATGCGGCGAGGGGCAGAACACCCGATCGCCCGCATCCTTCACCGGCGTGGGCAATTTCACCGGCGCTTTCGTCGGCATGGCGGCCAATGACGTGAGCGGCCTCGTCATGCCGGCCGATTTCTCCC
>JAITAJ010000404.1 GCA_031284185.1 Accumulibacter sp.
GAAGAGAAGGCGTAGGGCGCGTCCGCTTGCCGCGCGGCCTGCCAGTCCTTGCCAATGTGATTGCTCCGGGAGGTGACGCCCTGCGGCTGCCGCCAGGTCTGGCCGCCTTTTCAGCGGCGTCCCGGTCGGATAAGCTGCCGCAAGGGCCGTGTCCGTGCCATAATTTCTCTTTTTCCGTTTCCCGACAAAGATCATGCCGCGCACCCTCTACGAAAAGCTCTGGCAAGACCATATCGTCCGCGAGGAGCCGGACGGCACGGCGCTGATTTACATCGACCGCCATCTGGTGCATGAGGTCACGAGTCCGCAAGCCTTCGAGGGGCTGAAACTCGCGGGCAGAAAACCCTGGCGCGTGTCTTCCATCGTGGCGACCGCCGATCACAATACGCCCACCGATCATTGGGACGAAGGCATCAAGGACCCGATTTCCCGCCAGCAGGTGGAGACGCTGGACGCCAACATCCGCGAGGCGGGGGCGTTGGTTTATTTTCCTTTCCGGGACGCGAGGCAAGGCATCATCCATGTGATCGGCCCCGAAAACGGCGCGGTGCTGCCGGGTATGACAGTGGTTTGCGGCGACTCGCACACATCCACGCACGGCGCATTCGCGGCGATGGCGCACGGCATCGGCACGTCCGAGGTCGAGCATGTGCTGGCGACGCAATGTCTCGTGCAGAAAAAATCGAAAACCCTGCTGATCCGGGTCGATGGCCGGCTGGGCAAGGGCGTGAGCGCCAAGGATGTGGCGCTCGCCGTCATCGGCAGGATCGGCACGGCGGGCGGCACGGGGTATGCGGTGGAGTTCGCCGGTTCCGCCATCCAGGGCTTGTCGATGGAAGGGCGCATGACGCTTTGCAATATGGCGATCGAGGCCGGGGCGCGGCTGGGGTTGGTGGCAGCCGATGAAGTCACGATCAATTACCTGAAAGACCGCCCCTTTGCGCCGCGCGGCGCGGACTGGGACAAAGCGGCGGCCTACTGGCGCACCCTGCATTCCGACGCCGGAGCCGTGTTCGACCGCCGCGTGACGTTGAACGCGGCGGACATCCTGCCGCAAGTCACCTGGGGTACTTCGCCGGAAATGGTCGCCCCCATCACGGCGGCGGTACCCGATCCAGCAAGGGAGAAGGACGCCGCGAAACGGGAAGGCATGGAACGCGCGCTCGCCTACATGGGTTTGCAAGCGAGCATGCCGATCCAGTCGATAAAAATCGACAAGGTGTTCATCGGTTCCTGTACCAACTCCCGCATCGAGGATTTGCGTCAGGCGGCGGCGGTGCTGAGGGGCCGCAGGAAGGCCGATACTGTGAAACTCGCGCTGGCGGTGCCGGGTTCGGGACTGGTCAAGCGCCAGGCGGAAGCGGAAGGGCTGGACAAAATCTTTATCGCAGCCGGTTTCGAGTGGCGGGAGCCGGGCTGTTCGATGTGCCTCGCCATGAACGCCGACCGGCTGGAACCGGGCGAACGTTGCGCGTCCACATCGAATCGCAATTTCGAGGGCCGCCAGGGGCCGGGCGGGCGCACCCATCTCGTGAGTCCGGCCATGGCGGCGGCGGCGGCGATTGCCGGACATTTCGCCGACGTGCGGGAAATTCTTTGATTTTCGGAAAAAGCAGGCTTCATGGAAAAATTCATCTCCTTTACCGGTCTTGTCGCGCCGCTGGACAGAAACAACGTCGATACGGACGCGATTATCCCCAAGCAATTCCTGAAATCCATCCGGCGTTCCGGCTTCGGTCCCAACGCTTTCGACGAGTGGCGCTATCTCGATCGCGGCGAGCCGGGCGGGGACAATGCCATCCGCCCGAAAAATCCCCATTTCGTCTTGAACCAGGAACGCTACCGGGGCGCGTCGATTTTGCTCGCCCGCGCCAATTTCGGCTGCGGTTCGAGCCGCGAGCACGCGCCCTGGGCGCTGGCGGATTTCGGCTTCAAGGCGATTCTCGCCGAATCCTTCGCCGACATCTTCTTCAACAACTGTTTCAAGAATGGCTTGCTGCCGCTGGTTCTGCCGAAAGCGGAGATCGAAGCCCTCTTTGGTCTCGTCGAATATACGCCCGGCTTTGCCCTGACGGTCGACCTGGCCGCGCAGACCCTCGCCCGCCCGGACGGCGCGGTGATTCCCTTTTCCGTCGACCCGTTCCGAAAGGAATGCCTCCTGAACGGCTGGGACGACATTGGCCTGACGCTGCGCCACGCCGAGGAAATCCGCGCCTTCGAGGCAGAAAGAAAGGAGAAATTCCCGTGGCTTTTCGCATAAAAAACATTTTTTTGCACACGCTCATCCTGACCGCGCAGAACAATGCCCTGTTCGAGCGCATCGCCAAGGCATTGGAAGACAGGAACAAATCATGACGAAAAAAATCTGTGTGCTCCCCGGCGACGGCATCGGCCCCGAAATCACGGCGGAAGCCGTGCGCGTCCTGGCGGCGCTGGGACTCGGTTTCGAGATGGAAACGGCGTTACTGGGCGGCGCGGCGGTGGACGCGACCGGCAATCCCTTCCCGGAAGCGACGCAAAAACTCGCCTCGGAGGCCGACGCGGTGCTGCTCGGAGCCGTCGGCGGCCCGAAGTGGGATATGCTCCCCAGGGAGCAGCGTCCCGAAAAGGGGCTGCTCGGCATCCGCAAGCATTTGAATCTCTTCGCCAATCTGCGTCCGGCGCTTCTCTACCCGGAACTTGCCGACGCATCCACCCTGAAGCCGGAAGTCGTCTCCGGTCTGGACATTCTCATCGTGCGCGAACTGACGGGCGACATCTATTTCGGTCAGCCGCGCGGCATCGAAACGCGAAACGGCGAGCGTTTCGGCTTCAACACCATGCACTACACGGAGTCCGAAATCCGCCGCATTGGTCGCGTCGCCTTCGCGGCGGCGCAAGGGCGCGGCAAGAAGCTCTGCTCGGTCGACAAGATGAACGTGCTGGAAACCACGCAGCTTTGGCGCGACGTGATGGAAGAACTCGCGCCCGAATACCCGGAAGTGACGCTCTCCCACATGCTGGTCGATAACGCCGCCATGCAACTGGTGCGCGCGCCGCGGCAATTCGATGTGCTCGTCACCGGCAACATGTTCGGCGATATTTTGTCGGACGAAGCCGCCATGCTCACCGGCTCGATCGGCATGTTGCCCTCGGCCTCGCTCGACGAAAACGGCAAGGGACTCTACGAACCCTCGCACGGCTCCGCGCCGGACATCGCCGGGCAGGGCGTCGCCAACCCCCTGGCGACAATCCTCTCCGCCGCCATGCTGCTGCGCCACACCTTCCACGAGGAAGAAGCCGCCCGGCGCGTGGAGATGGCCGTAAAAAAGGCGCTGGCAGAAGGTCTCAGAACCGCCGACATTCACGCGCCCGGCACGACGAAGGTCGGCACGAAGGAAATGGGCGAAGCGGTGTTGAGGGGGTTGTAGGTTTCAGGGGACAGAGGACAGAGTCATGCTGATGAAATCGAAAATGCGCCGCTGGCTGTTCGCGGCTTTGGGGGTAATCGTCCTGACGTATGTCTGGCCGAATTGCGTTGATTTGGGCAAGACGCTCGCGCTGCGCGGGGTTGCGGCCTGGGCGGCGCGGGAACCGGCGTCGATGCAGAAGGTTGGGCTGGAGGAATACCGGGCCGTAATCGAGGCCAGGCCCATTGCCGGGGTATCCGCGCAGGCTTCGGCGCTGACCTACAATCCGCTGACGAAAACCCTGTTCATAACCACCAATCGTCCGGCGCAGGTCGTGGAACTTTCGACGGAAGGCGAAATGCTGCGGAAAATCCCGATCGCCGGATTGCATGATCTGGAAGGCATCGCCCATATCGAAGGCGATCTGTTCGCGCTGGCCGACGAATGCTGCCAGCGGATTTACTGGACCCGGCTGGACGCGGACACCCGGGAACTGAACGCGGACGACATGGCGCAACTGGAGCTGGGCGTTCTGCAAGGAAAGCGCAATCGCGGCTTCGAGGGGCTTGCCTGGGATGCCGGGCGGCAGCGTTTGCTGGCGGTCAATGAAAAGAACCCCGCGCGCGTCATCGAGATTTCCGGCTTTCCGATAACGCCGAGCCG
>JAITAJ010000264.1 GCA_031284185.1 Accumulibacter sp.
TTTCCCAATACGGGATCATTCCCGGACAGCAAAGACTTGAAAACATCATGAGCGCCATCAAGAAAGCCGTGCTCGCCTATTCCGGCGGGCTGGACACCTCCGTCATCCTGAAGTGGCTGCAGGATGCCTATCAATGCGAAATCGTCACCTTCACCGCCGATCTGGGGCAGGGCGAGGAACTGGAACCGGCGCGGCAGAAGGCGCTGAAATTCGGCGTCCGTCCCGAAAACATCTTCATCGAGGACCTGCGCGAGGAATTCACACGCGACTTCGTCTTTCCGATGTTTCGCGCCAACACAATCTACGAGGGCGAATACCTGCTCGGCACTTCCATTGCCCGTCCGCTGATCGCCAAGCGCCTGATCGACATCGCCAACCAGACCGGCGCGGACGCCATTTCGCACGGCGCGACCGGCAAGGGCAACGACCAGGTGCGTTTTGAACTGGGCGCCTATGCCCTGAAACCCGGCGTCAAGGTGATCGCCCCCTGGCGCGAGTGGGATTTGCTCTCGCGGGAAAAGCTCCTCGCCTATGCCGAACGGCATGGCATCCCGATCGAGATGAAGCACCGGGAAGGCGGCTCGCCCTATTCGATGGACGCCAATCTCCTGCACATTTCCTACGAGGGACGCCATCTGGAAGACCCGGCGGCGGAAGCCGAGGAAGCCATGTGGCGCTGGACGGTCTCGCCGGAAAACGCGCCCGACAAGGCCGAATACATCGAACTGGCGTTCGAGCGCGGCGATCTCGTCGCCATCAATGGGGAAAGACGAAAGGCGCATGAACTCCTCGCCAAACTCAACGAACTGGGCGGCCGGCACGGCATTGGCCGCCTCGATCTCGTGGAAAACCGCTACGTCGGCATGAAGTCGCGCGGCTGTTATGAGACCCCCGGCGGCACGATTCTGTTGCGCGCGCACCGCGCCATCGAATCCCTGACGCTTGACCGGGAAGTGGCGCACCTGAAGGACGACCTGATGCCGAGATACGCCAGCATCATCTACAACGGCTATTGGTGGAGTCCCGAACGCCACGCCCTGCAGAGCCTGATCGATTACACCCAGCAGAACGTGAACGGCAGCGTCCGCCTGAAGCTCTACAAGGGCAATGTCATCGTCGCCGGGCGGGAATCGAAGACGGATTCCCTCTTCGATTCGACCATCGCCACCTTCGAGGACGACGCCGGCGCCTACGACCAGAAGGACGCCGCCGGATTCATCAAGCTCAATGCCCTGCGATTGCGCATCGCGGCAAAGCTGAGGGCAAGGAGGCTGAGGTGATTCGCGCCGTGCCTCCCGCAACCTTCAGGGTCCGCTTTGACGGCACATTGATGCCGGGCGCGGATATTGAAGAGGTCAAGACCCATCTGGCGCGTATTTTCCGGCAAGAGCGCGCGAAGATCGAACCCTTGTTCGCGGGACGGACCGTCACGATCAAACGCGGTCTTTCCGAGGCGGACGCCCGGAAATACGTGGAAACCTTGCGCCGGGCGGGGGGCGTGGCGCGCATGGAAGCCGAGGAGCCTGTCGCGCCGGTACAAATGCCGGCGCGGACTGTGTCGGCTGCGCCCGGTGATGAAGGGACGCGAAAAGCGCCGCCTCCGCTCGAACTGGCACTGGCGCCAAAAGACGATCCACCGCCGGATGCCGGGCATGACAACGGCTCGGCATCGGCCTTGCCCACTCACAAAAGCCCGATCGCGGCCCTGGCCGATTTGCTGCAAGAGAAGGAAGAATATTGCGGGCTGAGCTGGTATTCCCCCCTGGAACGCATCGGACGCTTGCGCCTGATGGCCAGGAGCGGCGTCCTGATGGGAATGATGCTCGCCGTCGCCTTCGTCGGAAGCAGCATCATTGCGCGCGCCTTACCGGTCTTTTTGGGCGGGCTTTTCCTGGGGATCATCGTGTCGGCGGCGGCATGCGCGTATCGTTTTTCCAATGCCGCCGATGCCAATTTCATGGAGGATCGGCCTGGCGCCAGCTTGCTGGATATCTCCTTGTTCTTTGGCATTCCGGCCTTGCTGATCATTCTTGCCATTGGAATGGCTTCCAGGCTCCAGTTGATGGTCGACCTCGATCACAGCAGGGCGCAGATCCTGTTCCATACCGGAATTTTCACCAGTATCGTCGTCGCCGTTACCCGGATTCTCCTCATGACGCAGCAAATCCGCCGCCTGCGCGACGTGAACCGATCGGGCTGGTGGTGTCTTCTGTTCCTGATTCCCTATCTTGGGCCGATCTTCTTCCTCTTGCTGATTTTGAAAGGCGGCGATGAAGAATCCAACGAATACGGCTTGCCGCCGCCGCCCAATACCCTGGGCGTCCATCTGGGCGTAGTCCTGTTCGTTGCCATTGCCATTTTCGCCCTGGCCTCGTCGGAGGCGACATCCCTGCGCCTGCCTGCCCGGTTTTTCCTGGGTTTGACGACGATGTTCCGTCCCGAAGCGCCCAAAGTACCCGAAGTGCCACAGGCCATGCCACAGCAGAGCGCGCCCCCGGTTTTCCAGCCTGGCGCGGGCAATGCGCCCGATCCTTCATCTTCCGGGCCACAGAAAAAATCGCCGCTCGATGACTTGAACGATTTCACAAGGTATTCCAACAAGAAGCTCCATTTGCGCCAAGCTTTCCAGCAGGCTGGTAATGCGCTCCGCACAGCGGAAGGAAACGCGCAAGCGTTGGAACAATGGAGTAGTTCCGAAGATGCTCTCGTCAACGCTTTACAGTTCCAGGTCGCGCAAGCCCGGGAATCCATCGAGGTGCGAAAACGTGATCGCGCCACGCCTGTTTCCTCCAGCTTGCCGAGATTCGCCGACATTTTCGATCAGGGCATCGGCCGAACACAGGACATCATGGAACGGCTGGAAGGGCTTTATGCCGATCTGCTGGCCCGGGCGCAAAGGACGGGTATCGACAAGGCGTTCCAGAAAGAACTCGACCGATTCAAATATGCGCTGAATACTCTCAAGTTGGACCATGGCATCATGTACGCCGAAACCCGCCGGGAAATGTGCGCCTATACCCGGAATCCCGATGACTGGTTGCGGGAATATCAAAGCAGCAGGGGCTTGCAAACGGAGAAGGAGAACATGGAAGCGGAATGGTGCGATTAATGTCGTGGCTGAACGATTCAGCCAGAGTCAGGCGGACTCGCCGCCACCATGTCCC
>JAITAJ010000093.1 GCA_031284185.1 Accumulibacter sp.
AAGACAGAAAAACCGAGCGCTCGATTTTTCGTCCATCACCCGGCGCGTAGCGCCGCAAACCCATCTGTCTTCTGTCCTCTGAACACGCCTCCCGCAGGCTCTCGAAATTACGCCCGCACTCGTCACGGAAGTCCTCGCCGATGCGCGTGTCCCCGGCGGGGCGCTACCAGAAGCTCAACGCGCAACGGCAGGCGGTCAGGCACGCTTCGCTTGGCGGCGGCAAGGGCAAGGGCGGCGTGATCTCCCGCGCGGGCAGTTCGCCGCCGGAAAGCGGCGCATGGTACATCGGCAGCATGTCGTAAATCGGCGCGATGGAAAGCTCACGCGACGTTCCGCGTGTCACGGGACGAAAACTCGGATTGCCCGCGCGCATGTCCGCGTTGCCAATCAGTTTTCCGCGGCACCACAGAATTTCGACGCGATACGCTTCATCGGGCGTTAGGAGTCTTGCCGTTTTAAGGCGTATCGCCAGTTTGCTCCAATCGTCCACAGGCGCGCCGATGAGCGCGGCATTCAGGGTTTCCAGATTCAGCGAGACTACGCCCGAAACGCCCGTGACGGTCGAAGCGCTCGATTTCTAGGAAAGTTCTGCCGCCGTGGCGGATGATGCGGTTTTTCGCGCAGATCATACCCGGCAAGGCCGCGCCACATTCCAACGCAGATGTTCACAGACGAGCAAATCCGCCCAGCGTTTTTACCGTCGCGGAATCGTCCTTGCCGGAAAACTTCACGATGACGCGCAGCGTACCGCTTCCTGCATCTTGTTCCGCGCCATCGCGCATCGCGGTGAATTTCGGAAATTCGCCGGCGGCGCTGGAACCCGGAATTCCGGCGGCGACCGACGCATCGGCCAATCGGCAACAGGCTTCGCCCAGGCCGCGTTCCGGCAAAGGCTCGCTTCGCGTCCTGTCCTCCAGCCAAGTTTCGCAGGCCGCCGCGCCGACGATGAGATCGCCGCTCATCTCGCCGCCTTCCTGACTGAGCACGAATAGAATGTCATCATCGCTCCACACGTCCGGGGCATCGGCGGTATCCAGCCGGCGATGCCCCGCCCGGGCGAGTTGCCGTCCCATGTAGCCGCGCGGGCGCATGTCGTAAAGCGGATAAACCGGGCCACCCGCCGTCGCGCGATTCTTCGGGAACCGGCCAGTCCGTTGCGCTCACGTCCATCCAGTTTCCCCGAGGGGCAAGCGGCGCGAGCTTCCCGACCTGCCGGATCCGGCCTTCCCGATCGACGCGGTAAACCGGCAGATCGTCCGTCCTGCCGCGCAGGGAACGCCTGAGCGCATACCGGGCGCGGCGGCCTTTGCCGCTGCTTACGACCTGATCGCCGATTTCGGCCAACATGCGGTGCAGCGTTGGTGCGCTGATCGCCAGACGCTCGGAAAGCGTCCGGCAACTGACGGCGGCCTGTTGCCCCAGCAGAAAAACGAGCCGTTCCCGCGCGACATGGTTGCGAGGACGCATACGCCGCCTTCCATATAGAAAACAAGGCATTGCAAGATACTCAGACGATAGTTATGAAAAAAACGATCCAAGGGGCAGTTTCAGAATTCAGAAGATAGAAGACAGTGAAATGGAGCGCTCGGTTTTTCGTCCCCGCCTCGGAGCAAAGCGCCGCAAACTTATCTGTTTTCTATCTTCCATCCTCTGATATATTCGGCAATAAACCTTCCAGGCTCACTGACAGAAGACGGAAGACAGTCGACATGCCTCACATTGCGCTCTATCGCTCTCCCGACCTGCGCCGGATCGAAGCGGACGCCGCCGAGCGGCAGTTGATGCGGCGCGCCGGCCAGGCGGCGGCCGATCTTGCCACCGCGATCCGCAAGGACGGCAACGCCCCGGTGTTGATTCTCGCCGGTCCCGGCAACAACGGCGGCGATGCCTTCGAGGCCGCCCGCCTGTTGCGCGAACGCTTTCTGGCGGTACACGTGGTCCTTGTCGGCGACGCGCTTCGTCTGCCCGCCGACGCCGCCGACGCCCTCCGGCGTTTCCTGGACGCCGGCGGTACGACCCGCGCGACGATCCCGAACGACACGCGCTGGTCGCTGATCGTCGACGGCCTGTTCGGCATCGGCCTCAAGCGCGACATTACCGGCGATTTCGCCCGCCTGATCGAGCAGGCCAACGTCCTGGCCGAGCGCGAGCGATGTCCGCTGCTCGCGCTCGACTGTCCCAGCGGCCTTGACGCCGACACCGGCGCGTTGCGCGGGGCGGCCATTCGCGCCAGCCACACGATCACCTTCATTGCCGCCAAGCCGGGGCTGTTTACCGCCGACGGCCCGGATCACTGCGGCGCCGTCACAATCGCCGCGCTCGATCTCGACCCGCAGAGTTTCGGCGGCTCGCCCGGCGGCCTCGTCGCGCCGGAACATTTCGCCGACCGGCTTCATCCCCGGCGACGCAACACACACAAAGGCAGTTACGGTAACGCCGGCATTCTCGGCGGTGCCGCAGGCATGGCCGGCGCCGCGCTGCTCTGCGCCCGCGCCGCGCTGCGTCTGGGCAGCGGGCGCGTCTACCTCGGCCTGATCGACGAATCCGCCCCCTTGCTCGACCCTTTGCAGCCCGAACTGATGATCCGCCGTCCAGACCGGCTGCCGACCACGGAACTGAGTGTGCTGGCCTGTGGTCCGGGCATGGGCGCCGGCGCCGAAGCGATCGCCCTGATCGGGGGCGCCTGCCATCTGGATATTCCGCTCGTGCTCGACGCCGACGCGCTGAACGGAATCGCCGGAAACGACGAACTGCGCCTGACCGTCAGAACGCGGCGCGCGCCGACGCTGCTGACGCCGCACCCGGCGGAAGCCGCCCGCTTGCTCGATCGCCACACACGCGAAGTGCAGAGCGATCGTATCGCCGCGGCCTGTGAACTGGCCGCGTGTTTCAATGCGCACGTCGCCCTGAAAGGGTGTGGCACCGTCATCGCCGAACCTGGCGGCGCCTGGTGGATCAACACCTCCGGCAATCCCGGTCTGGCCACGGCGGGCAGTGGCGACGTGTTGACCGGCATCGTCACCGCCCTGTTGGCGCAAGGTTGGCCCGCGTGTCAGGCGCTGCCCGCCGCCGTGCACCTGCACGGCCTGGCCGCCGACCGCCTGGCCGCCAGGAACGTCGGCCCGATCGGCCTGACCGCCGGAGAACTGATCGACAGCGCGCGAGAGTCCCTCAACACCAGAGAATAGAGATCAGAGAGGGCAGAAGACAGATCGGCTTGCGGCGCTTCGCGCCGGAGCAAGGGTAGGAAACCGAGCACTTGGTTTTTCTATCCTCTGTCCCTGTATGTTCCCACTATCTGGGAAAACGGATAAATTGTAGATGTTTTGTCAGTTCCGGCCGGTCAGCTTGTTATGTCCTTGGGACAGATATCCCGTATGAGAGTTCTCAAACCTCTGTCCTTTGAACCCGAGTACCCGGTTTTCTGTCCTCTGGACGGCGCGAAGCGCCGCAAGCTGATCTGTCTTCTGTCCTCTCAAACTTCTGTCCTCTGAACTCTGTCCTCTGAACTCTGTCCTCTGATACCATGCGCGATTGTTCGATTCTTGGGAATACATGATGTCTTTTGCAAAAATGGCCGTGGTGCTTGGTTTTCTTGCGTTGTCGGTTTCTTCGTGGGCCGCGCCCAAACCGGCGGCGCCCAGGCCGGCCACCTCGAAACCGGCGGCGGGGCCGGTGGTGCTGGAGCTGTCGCACCAGCTCGACGAAATTCAGGCCGAACGCCTGGAACCGTTCATCGAAAACTTCAACAAACAAAGCAAGGACGTGCGGGTGAAACTGACGCGACGCGCCGAGGGCGGCGCGCCGAAACAGCTCAATCTGGTGACCAACGAGGAATACGCGCGGTTCCGGGCCAGAAAATCCAGCTTCAGACCGCTGCATCAGGTGATGCGCGAGGCGAAAATCGCCTTCGACTCCGCCGGATTCTCCCCGGAACTGCGCGGTAATCCGGTCAACGCCAAGGGACAGTGGTTCGCCTTGCCGGTCGCTTTCTCGACGCCGGTGCTGTATATCGACAAACAAGCGTTCAGGGAGGCCGGCCTCGACCCCGAATCTCCGCCCAGAACCTGGGTCGAGATGCAGAATGCCGCCGCCAGACTGATCGCGACGGGCCGCCGGTGCCCCTACACGACCTCCTGGCCGGCGCTGATCCTGATCGACAACATCAGCGCCTGGCACGGTGCCGACACCAGCGACGCCAAGGGCCGGCTGGCCTTCAACGGGCTGTTGCAGATCAAGCACGTGGCCATGATGGCCAGTTGGCACAAGGCCGGGTATTTCGTCTATTTCGGGCGGCGCGACGAGGCCGACCAGCGGTTCATCGACGGCGAGTGCGGCATGTTGACCAGTTCATCCTCGCTATTCGCGACCTTGCCGGAGCGCCGCAAACAAGACGTCGGCGTGTCCGCGCTGCCCTATCACGACGACGTTTACGGCGCGCCGCGGAATACGCTCGCCGAAGGCGCGTCGCTGTGGGTGGCGGCGGGACTGAAACCGGCGGAAACACGGGGCGTCGCCCAGTTCATCCGCTACGTGCTGGGCCCGCAGGTGCAGATCGACCTGACGCTGGCCGGAGGCTACCTGCCGATGACCCGCGTGGCACGCGCGGCGGCGGGCAGCCGGCTGAAGAAGGACGACCTGAGCGGTCTGCAGGTGGCCTACGAGCAACTCCGTGGCCGAACGGTCGCGCCCGCCGTGCGCGTCTCGCAGATCGAGCCGGTGCGCCGGATCGTCGAAGAAGAACTCGAATCGGTATGGGCCGATCGCAAACCGGCCAAGCAGGCGCTGGATGAAGCCGTGCAGCGCGGTAACGCGGTGTTGCAGGCCCGGCGCGGAAAGTGAATCGGATTCCCGCCCGCCGCCGGTGCCGGGTGATTCGATGTTAAAATTCTAGGCTTTTGAACTCATCCGTCACTGGAATCGACTCTGATGAAAAGTGCCGAAATCCGCGAGGCTTTCCTGAAATTCTTCGAGTCCAAGGGGCACCGCATCGTGGCCTCCAGCTCGCTCGTGCCGCACGACGACCCGACGCTGCTGTTCACCAATGCCGGGATGAATCAGTTCAAGGACGTCTTTCTCGGTTTCGACAAGCGGCCCTACACGCGCGCGACCACGTCGCAGAAGTGCGTACGCGCGGGCGGCAAGCACAACGACCTGGAAAACGTCGGCTACACGGCGCGGCACCACACCTTTTTCGAGATGCTCGGCAATTTCTCGTTCGGCGACTACTTCAAGCGCGAAGCGATCCAATACGCTTGGGAACTGCTGACCGAAGTCTTCAAACTGCCCGGAGAGCGCCTGTGGGTGACCGTTTACGCCGAGGACGACGAAGCCCATGACATCTGGCGCGCGGTCATCGGCCTGCCCGCCGGGCGTGTCGTGCGCATCGGCGACAACAAGGGCGGGCGCTACGCCTCCGACAATTTCTGGATGATGGGCGACACCGGGCCGTGCGGGCCGTGCACGGAGATATTCTACGATCACGGCGAGCACATCCCCGGCGGGCCGCCCGGATCGCCCGACGAAGACGGCGACCGCTACATCGAAATCTGGAACAACGTCTTCATGCAGTTCAACCGCGACGAAGCGGGCGTCATGCATCCGCTGCCCCGGCCCTCGGTCGACACCGGCATGGGGCTGGAACGCATCGCCGCCATCCTGCAACACGTCGACAGCAACTACGACATCGACCTTCTGCGGAATCTGGTCAAGGCCGCGGCGCGCGAGACGAGCGGCGTGGACATGGACTGTCCCTCCCTGCGCGTGCTGGCCGATCACATCCGCGCCTGTTCCTTCCTCATCACCGACGGCGTGATTCCGGGCAACGAAGGGCGCGGCTACGTCCTGAGGCGGATCATCCGCCGCGCCATCCGCCACGGCTACAAACTCGGCGCGCGGGAAGCGTTCTTCCATCGCCTGGTGCCCGACCTGATCGGCGAAATGGGCGCGGCCTATCCCGAACTGGCCGCCGGAGGAAAGCGCGTCGCGGACACCCTGAAAGCCGAGGAGGAGCGTTTCTTCGCCACCATCGAGCATGGCATGTCCATTCTCGAAGGCGAGCTGACGGCGATGGGGGGCCAAGGCATTCTCAATGGCGAGACGGCCTTCAAGCTGCACGACACCTTCGGTTTCCCGCTCGACCTGACCGCCGACATCTGCCGCGAGCGCGGCGTGACCGTCGATGCCGCCGGCTTCGAGGTGGCGATGAACCGCCAGAAGGATCTGGCGCGGGCCGCGGGCCGCTTCAAGATGGCCGCCACGCTCGAATACCGCGGGCCGGAAACCGTGTTCCACGGTTACGACGCGCTGGAATGCAAGGGCAAGGTGCTGGCCCTGTACCGGGAAGACGCGCCGGTCGAGGACCTGCGCGAGGGCGACGCCGGCGTGGTGGTGCTCGATGCCACATCCTTCTATGCCGAATCCGGCGGCCAGGTCGGCGACCGTGGCGCGCTGCGATCGGCGCAAGGCATTTTCGCGGTCGAGGACACCCAGAAAATCCAGGCCGCCGTCTTCGGGCATCAAGGTGTGCAGAAGACGGGCCGTCTCCGGGTCGGCGACGCGGTCGACGCCCGGGTCGACGCGCTGGCGCGCAAGCGCGCCACGCGCAACCATTCGGCGACGCATCTGATGCACAAGGCATTGCGCCGGGTGCTTGGCGACCACGTGCGGCAGAAAGGCTCCCAGGTCGACCCGGACAAGACGCGCTTCGACTTCGCGCATGGGCAGCCGATGACCGACGAAGAAATCCGTCAGGTCGAAAACCTCGTCAATGCGGAGATTCTGGAAAACGTCGATTGCCGGCAGACCGTGATGCCGATCGACGAAGCGCAGAAGATTGGCGCGACGATGCTCTTCGGCGAAAAATATGGCGACCTCGTGCGGGTCGTCGACATCGGTTCCTCGCGCGAACTCTGTGGTGGCACGCACGTGGGCCGTACCGGCGACATCGGCATGTTCTCCATCGTCGCCGAAGGCGGCGTGGCCGCCGGCACCCGCCGTGTCGAAGCGATCACCGGCGACACCGCCCTGTCCTATCTGCAAGGCATGGAAACGGCGCTTGGCGGCGTGGCAGGCACGCTGAAAGTGCAGCTTGGCGACGTCCAGGCGCGTGTCTATTCGATTCTCGATCAAGTGCGCAAGCTCGAACGCGAACTGGCCTTGCTCAAGAGCAAGCAACTGGCCGCGCAAGGCGACGGGCTGGCCGACCGGGCGGTCGTCGTGAAAGGCATCAAGGTACTGGCGGCGACGCTCGACGCCGCCGATATCGACGCGTTGCGCGCGACGGTGGACAAGTTGCGTGATCGCCTGAAGAGTGCCGTAGTCGTTCTGGCGACGACCGGCGGTGGCAAGGTGACGCTGATTGCCGGCGTGACCCCCGACCTGGTCGGTCGGCTCAAGGCCGGCGAGCTGGTCAATTTCGTCGCGCGGCAGGTCGGCGGCAAGGGTGGCGGGCGTCCCGACATGGCGCAGGCCGGAGGAAACGCGCCGGACAAACTGCCGGCGGCGCTGGCCTCGGTGAAGGATTGGGTGGTTCAGAAGACAGCGGTTTGAGAGGACAGATAAACCGAGCTCTCGGTTTTCCGTTCCCACCCGGCACGAAGCGCCCAAACTGATCTGTCTTCTATCCTCCCAAGCCGCTGTCCTCTGAAACGGATACAATTCCGTCATGAGCGCCAGCCACGACAGCGACTATAAACAGTTTTTCTCCCATCCGGAGATGGTGCGCGATCTCTTGCGCCACTGGGTGCCGGGCGAATGGATCACCGAGGCCGACTTCTCCACGCTGGAGCGCGTCAATGCCAGCTACGTCAGTGAAGACCAGAAGCAGCGCCATGACGACATGGTCTGGCGTCTGCGTCTGAAGGATCGCTGGCTGTGGGTCTATCTGGTGCTCGAATTCCAGTCCGAGCCTGATCCGTG
>JAITAJ010000095.1 GCA_031284185.1 Accumulibacter sp.
TGCCAGGTGGCATCGGGAACCCGGGTCGCCGCCGCGGCTTCGATCAGGCGCGGGCCGATGGCGTCGAGCCGCTGGCGGATCCGCGTGTCCAGTTGCTGGTATCTGCCGCCGCGCCGGAAGGCGCGCAGACGCTCCAGCATCGCCGCGGGATCGCCGAAACCGAGATTTCCCGCCACTTCCAGCGCGTCGTCGCCCCCGATCTGCCCGAACCAGAGCGCGGCCAGATCATGCGCGCCGTCCCCCGGTTCGGAAAAGATTTCCTCGAAATGCCGGGCGACGCGCTGCCGGTGGGTTTCCAATACCGCGAGCAGCGACGGCCAGCCGGTGAAATTCATGGAACGGGCGATTCTCTCGCGTTCCGCCTCGTCCGTGGGCAGCATGTGCGTCTGCGCGTCATTGACGTATTGCAGGCGGTGTTCCAGCCGGCGCAGGAAGACGTAGGCTTCGACGAGTTCATGTTCGCCGTCGGCCGGGAGCTGGCGGCGGGCGACCAGGAGCGGCAGCACTTCGAGCGTCGGGCGGACGCGCAGCGCCGCGTCGCGTCCGCCGCGGATGAGCTGGAAGACCTGAGCCATGAACTCGATCTCGCGGATGCCGCCATGACCGAGCTTGATGTGCTCGGCCCGGTCCTTGCGCACCACCTCGCGGCGAATCTGCGCGTGCAGCTCGCGCATGGCGTCGATCGCGCCGAAGTCGAGATACTTGCGGTAGACGAAAGGGTAGACGGCGCGTTCGAGCGCGGCCCGCCATTCCGTTTGCAGGTTGTCGCCCTCGTTCATGACCCGCGCCTTGATCCAGGCGTAGCGTTCCCATTCGCGGCCCTGGGCGACGAAGTAATACTCCAGCGAAACGATCGAAGCGACCAGCGCCCCGGAATCGCCGTTCGGGCGCAGACGCATGTCGACCCGGAACACCTGTCCGTCGCCGGTGATCTCGTCGATCGCCGCGATCAGCCGCTTGCCCAGCCGGGTGAAGAAATCGAAGACCTCGATTTTCCTTCCGCCGTCGGGCGTGCCCGCCGTTTCGCCATCTTCCGGGTAGACGAAGATGTAATCGACGTCGGACGACACGTTGAGCTCGCGCCCGCCGAGCTTGCCCATGCCGACCACCAGCAGGCGTTGCGGCCGGCCCTGCCGGTCCAGCGGCTCGCCGAACTGGGCGGCCAGCCGGCGATGCAGGAAATCGAGCGCGTGGTTGGTGACCACTTCGGCCAGCGCGCTCATGGTCTCGAACACCTCGCCGAGCGGCGCCTGCCCGCCGAGGTCGCGCACCATCAGGGCGGCCATCACGCGCTGGCGCAGCCGGCGCAGCGCGCGTTTCAGGCCGTCCTCGTCGGCGACCGTTTCGTTCGCCAGAAAGTCGCGCATCCGGTGGCCGGACAGCGCCGCGCCGGCGTGATCGCGCGCCCAGTCGGCGACGTCCGGGCGCGCCGCCAGCAGCTGGCGCAGAAAGCGGCTGTGCGTCAGCGCGGGCTGCCAGGATTCGGGGAAGTCGGATTCGTGCATGTGAGTCGATTCCGTCGTGTTTCTAGAGAAGGCCGGCGCGGGCCGGCTCGCGCCAAAGCCATTACAATGCGCGTTCCAGGGGCTTGTCGGATATCGCGTCATTCTAGTGAGATTCAGAGGGATCGGGCAAAACTTTCCGCGGGGCGCGCGTCCATGACCATGACGCGCGGAAGCGGTCTGCGCGCGGCGTTCCACCGCTGCGCCGGTCTTCCGCTGCCGTTCATCGGGAACCCGATGGCCCGGCGGCTTGCGCGTATTCTCGCGCGGACCCTCTGGGCCGTTTATTTCCTGTTCATCCTGCTGATCCTCTCCTTGCGCCATGTGATCCTGCCGCACATCGAAAACTATCGCCCCGCCATCGAGCGGATGGTCGGAGACGGCATCGGGCGGAAGGTGAGCATCGGGCGCATCGAGGCGGGCTGGACCGGCCTCCATCCCGATCTGACGCTGCGCGACGTCAGCGTGGCCGATGCCCAGGGACGCCCGGCGCTCTCGTTCTCGCGCGTCCGGACGGTGCTCTCGTGGTGGTCCGTGGTGAAAATGCGGCCACGGCTGCGTTTGCTGCGCATCGACGAACCGACGCTGCGCATGAGGCGCGGCGGCGATGGCCGCTTCTTCGTCGCCGGCATTCCGCTCGCCGGGGAAGACGGCGGCGGCGCGGGCGCCTCGTGGGTGCTCGCCCCGCGCCGCATCCACGTCGCCGGCGCGACGCTGATCTGGGAGGACGAGACGCGGGAAGCGCCGGCGCTGGTCCTGGAAGACGTGCATATCCTCCTCGACAACCGCGGGCGGCGTCACCGTTTCGGTCTGACGGCGCGGCCTCCCGGCGGCCTCGCGTCGCGCGTCGACGTGCGCGGCGATTTCACCGGCGGCGATTTCGACAGCCTCGATGCGTGGCAAGGCCAAGCCTTCGCCGAGATCGCCTACGTGGACCTGGCGGTCTGGAAGCGCTGGGTGGACTATCCGATCGCGCTGCCGCGCGGACGCGGCGCGGCGCGCGCCTGGCTGTCCTTCGCGGGGGGCCGTCTGCGCGATCTGACGGCCGACGTGGTGTTGCGCGGCGCCGACGTCCAGTTCGGCGGGACGCTGCCCGCGCTGAATCTAGAAAGCCTGTCCGGCCGTTTTCAGGCGAGCCTTCCGGGCGACGGCTTCATCGTCAAGGGGCGCGAGGTCGCGCTACGCTCGCGCGCGGATGGCGGGGACGCGATACGCATCGATCCGACCGATTTCGAGTTTGGGTGGAAAAGGGGGGATGGACCCGGCGCGAGCGCCGGCAGCGCCGAAATCAGCCGCCTGGACGTGGGCGCGCTGATCCGTCTGTCCGCTCATCTCCCGTTCGATGCCGGATTGCGGCAGTGGTTCGGGGACTTCGCGCCGCGCGGCCAGATCAGCGCGTTCTCCACGCGCTGGTCGGGCGGCGCGGGGAAAGTGGACGCTTACTCGCTGAAGACCGAGGTGCGGGATCTGGGCGTGCGCGCCCAAGGGGTTTTCCCCGGTCTATCGGGCATCACCGGCACCCTGGAAGCCAGCGAAACCGGCGGGAAGGCGCTCCTGCGCTCGGGCGCCTCGGCGATCGACCTGCCGGCGGTCTTTCCCGAGTCGCCGATCCGCTTCGATTCCCTGAATGCCCAGGCGAGCTGGAAGATCGATCGCGGCGGCCTGACCATCGACCTGGCGCGCGCCGACTTTGCCGGCCCCGAAGCCGCCGGCTCGGCGAAGGGGACGTACCGCGCGACGGGCGACGGCCCCGGAGTGATCGACATGAGCGCCGCGCTCGAACGCGCCGACGCGCGCGCCGTCTGGCGCTACTTGCCGCGGGTCGTGAGCCGGGGCGCCCGCCACTGGCTGCGTGATTCGCTGCTGGCCGGCAAGTCCACCGGGGCGCGGCTGATCCTGAAAGGCGACCTGAAGGACTTTCCGTTCCTGGACGAACGGCTCGGGCAATTCCTGGTGACGGTCGAGGCCCGCGGCGCCATTCTCGATTACGGCAAGGGCTGGCCGCGCATCGAGGATCTTTCCGGCGATCTGCGTTTCGAAGGCAGCGGCATGACGATCGAGGCGCGGCAGGGCCGGATACTCGGCGCGCGGCTGACGGACACACAGGCGCGAATACCCGACTTCGACGTTCCGGTGCCGATTCTCCAGATCAAGGGGCAGGTCGACGGCCCGACCGCCGAATTCCTGAAATTCATCGATCGGAGTCCGGTGGCCGGGGCGATCGATCATTTCACCGAAGGCATGAGTGCCGTGGGCAACGGACACCTGGACCTCGATCTCGCCATCCCGCTCGACGAGGACAGGCTTGGCGAGACGCGCGTGGCGGGCGTCTATCGCCTGATGAACAACGAAGTGACGGTCGACGCCGCCCTGCCGCCGCTGCGCGGAGTCGACGGCAGCATCCGCTTTTCCGGCGACGACCTCTCCGTGCCGGCGATCAGCGCTTCGCTGTTCGGCGGGCCGCTGAAGATCCGGGGCGGCTCGCAGAAGGGGGGCGGCGTGCTGATCACCGCCGACGGTCTGGCCGACGTCGACCCGTTGCGCCGGCAGTCCGGCCATCCGCTGCTGGACCGCCTGTCGGGAGCAGCGCCGTATCGCGCGCAAGTCAGGATCGTCGGGCGCAATGCGGAACTGCGGGTCGAATCCAGCCTCGTCGGGCTGGCCTCGACGCTGCCCGAACCCTTCGCCAAGACCGCGGGCGAAACGCTGCCCTTGCGCTTCGAGAAAAGGCTTCTGCCCGCGGACGACGCGGCTCGGACGGGGACGCCCCCCCGTGACCGGATCAGCCTTTCGCTCGAAAAGCGGCTGGAAGCGCGGATCATCCGGCGGAAAACGTCCGACGGCTTCGCGCCGGAGCGCGGCGCCATCGCCATTGGCCGTCCGCTGCGCGTGCCCGAGACGGGGCTGACGCTCGACCTGTCGGTCGGACGCCTCGACTTCGACCTCTGGCGCGCCCTGTTCGACGCGGCGTCTTTCGGAGAAACGGGCGGAGCCGCGCCCATGCGTCTGCCCGACACGGTCAATCTGCGGGCGGACGAGCTGCTCGCGCGCGGCACGTCCTGGAACGACGTCGATCTCTCGGCCGCCCTGTCCCCGGCGCAGTGGAAAATCCGGGTCGACTCGCGGCAGATGAAGGGAGACATCATCTGGAAAGGCGCGGGTGACGGGCAACTCCTCGCGCGTCTTTCCCGGCTGAACGTCGAGCGTCTGCCGTCCGATTCCGGGACGGACGCCTCCGAACCGGCGTACCGGCTGCCGGCGCTCGACGTGATCGCCGACGACTTCACCCTCCGGCGGCTCGACTTCGGGCGTCTTCGCGTGCGGGCGAGCAACGGCGATGCCGGCTGGAACCTCGATCGCATCGAAGCCTCGAACCCGCGCGGCACCTTGACCGGGCAGGGAACGTGGCGGCGTGGCGGCGGCGGCGCCGGCCAGACGCAACTGAGCTTCAGACTGGACAGCGACGACCTTGGCGGTCTGCTCGCGCGCATGGACTACCCCGGAGCCGTGCAGGGCGGAACCGCGCAACTGGAGGGAAAACTGACGTGGAACGGCACTCCGGCGGAAATCGATTACGCGTCGATGCGCGGTGACCTGAGCCTCGACGCGGCCAAGGGGCGCTTCCTCAAGCTCGATCCGGGCGCCGCCGGAAAACTGCTCGGCCTGATCAGTCTGCAAAACCTGCCGCGCCGTATTTCGTTCGATTTCAGCGACGTGTTCAGCGAAGGACTGATCTTCGATGCCATCACCGGCAAAATGACCGTGCAAAACGGTATCATGCGCACCAGAGAGTTGCGCATCGACAGTCCGTCGGCGCGTGTGCTGATGCGTGGCGAGGTGGATCTCGCGCATGAAACGCAGCGCCTCGACGTGACGGTGCAACCGCAGATCGGCGACACCGCCGCGGTAGGCATTGCCATCGCGTATCCCGCGGCGGGCCTGGCGACCTGGCTGGCCAACCGGGTGCTGCGCAACCCGCTGGGAATGGTGTTCGGTTACGACTACCGGATTACCGGCAGGTGGAACGATCCGAAGATCGAAAAGCTGAACGCGCTGGCCCGCGAGGCGCCGGCGCCGGTCGAGAACCCGTAGTCTTTAGGAGGATGAACCGAAGTGAATCCGAAAAATGCCTGTGTCGCGGCCATCCAGATGGTTTCGACCCCGCGGGTGAAAGAAAACTTACGGATCGCCAACGCCCTGATCGCCGAGGCCGCCGAGCAAGGGGCCGAGCTGGTCGTGCTGCCCGAATATTTCGCGATCATGGGACGGGGCGACGCCGACAAGATCGTGGTGGGCGAATGCGACGGCAGCGGCCCGATCCAGGAATTCCTCTCCGGAGCGGCGAGCCGGTACGGCATCTGGCTGATCGGCGGTTCGCTGCCGCTGTTCGCCAGCGTTCCCGGCAAGGTGGCGAATGCCTGCCTGGTGTTCGATCCGCAGGGCGCGCGCGCGGCGCGCTACGACAAGATCCACCTGTTCAGCTTCCGTAATGGCAAGGAGCGCTACAACGAGAGCGTGGCGATCGAGCCGGGCCATCTGCCGGTGACGTTTGAAGCGCCGTTCGGGCGGGTGGGGCTGTCGATCTGCTACGATCTTCGCTTCCCGGAGCTTTTCCGGGCGCTCGGCAAGGTCGACCTGCTGGTGCTGCCGGCGGCCTTCACCGAAGTGACGGGGCGCGCGCACTGGGAAACCCTGGTGCGCGCCCGCGCCATCGAAAATCAGTGCTACATGCTGGCCAGCGCGCAGGGCGGCCTCCACGAAAACCGGCGCGAGACGCACGGTAACACTATGCTGGTCGATCCGTGGGGCGAAGTGCTCGTCCGGCGCGACAAGGGCGAAGGCATCGTCATCGGCGAACTCGACCACGCGCGCATCGCCGAAGTGCGTACCAGTCTGCCGGCGCTCGGGCACCGGGCGCTGTCGCTGTAAATGTCTTCCGGGCGCGGCGGGACGGGAAGCGGAAACGCGATGGGATTCCGGCCCGTGGCTTCATGGTTTCACCACATCGACGAAGGAGGATTGAAATGCGCTTGCTGATCGCCCTGGTTCTGCCGTGGCTGACGTTCTTCACGATCGCCAGACCGATTGCCGGGATCGTCTGCCTGATTCTCCAGATCACCGTGATCGGCTGGCTGCCGGCGACCCTCTGGGCCGTGTACGCCCTGGGCCAGTACAAGACCGACAAGAAGATCGAAAAGGCGCTCGCCGACAGCCGGGGACGAGCGCCGTGAAATGCCCCTTCCGCAAGAAACGGGCCTCTCCCGCGCGAACACGGGGAAAGCGCGAAGAATCGGAAGCCGCGGCGGGAGGATGCCTTTTCCCCCCCGTGTCTTCCGTGTCCGATCCCGGCCCCCGGTTTAGGAAACCCATGACCAATGCACCGTCCCTGCTCCTGCAGGCCAGGAAAACCCTGCTCACGCCGTATGGCCTCGACGTCGAGAACCTGACCCGGATTCTCGGTCACATCGCCGCGCGCGGCGTCGATCATGCCGACCTGTATTTCCAGTACAGCCGAACCGAAGGCTGGAGTCTGGAAGAAGGCATCGTCAAGTCGGGCAGTTTCAACATCGAAGAGGGCGTCGGCGTGCGCGCCGTGAGCGGTGAGAAGACCGCTTTCGCCTATTCCGACGACATCAGTCTGCCGGTGCTGTCCGACGCCGCCGCCGCGGTGCGCGCCATCGCCGCGGCGGGGCAGCAGCGGCGCGTGCGCGTGGCCGCGCTCGAGGAACGGGCGGCGGCGCGTTCCTTGTACCCGCCGCGCGATCCGCTGGCATCGCTCGACGCCTCGGCCAAGGTGCGTCTGCTCGAACGTCTCGAAGCCTTTGCCCGCGCCGAGGACGCGCGCGTGACGCAAGTCATGGCGAATCTGGCCGGCGAATACGAAGTCATTCTGGTGGCGGGCAGTGACGGTCGCCTGACCGCCGACGTGCGTCCGCTGGTGCGCGTGTCGATAACGGTCGTCGTCGAAGGCGCGGACGGCAGGCGCGAACAGGGATCGTCGGGAGGTGGCGGGCGCACCGATTACGGCTTCTTCGATGACGGCGTGCTGCGCGAATACGCCCGCGCGGCGGTGCGTCAGGCCCTGACCAATCTTAACGCCCGGCAGGCGCCGTCCGGCCGTATGCCCGTGGTGCTCGGGCCGGGCTGGCCGGGCATCCTGTTGCACGAGGCGGTGGGGCACGGACTCGAAGGCGACTTCAACCGCAAGGGCAGTTCGACTTTCTCCGGACGGATCGGCCAGCGCGTGGCGGCCAGAGGCATCACCGTGGTCGACGACGGCACGCTTCCCGGCCGGCGCGGGTCGCTCAACGTCGATGACGAAGGCAACCCCACGCAGCGCACCGTGCTGATCGAGGACGGCATCCTGCGCGGCTACATGCAGGACAGTCTGAATGCCCGGCTGATGGGCGTGCCGGTGACCGGCAACGCGCGCCGCGAATCGTTCGCGCATCTGCCGCTGCCGCGCATGACCAACACCACCCTGGTCAATGGGGAGAGGAAGGGCGAGGAGATCATCCGGTCGGTGAAGAAAGGCATCTATGCCGTCAACTTCGGGAGCGGGCAGGTGGACATCACCAACGGCAAGTTCGTCTTCTCGATGTCCGAGGCGTACATGATCGAGGACGGCAAGGTGACTTACCCGGTCAAGGGCGCGACCCTGATCGGCAACGGACCGGAAGCGATGAACCAGGTCGTGATGATCGGCGACGACCTGAAGCTCGATCCCGGCATCGGCGTGTGCGGCAAGGACGGGCAGAGCGTGCCGGTCGGCGTCGGCCAGCCGACCCTGCGCATCGACGGTCTGACCGTCGGGGGGACAGCTTGATCTCAGAAGACAGCAAGTTAGAGAGGACAGAAGACAGATGAGTTTGCGGCGCTGTCGCGCCGGAGGTGATGGAAAAACCGGGCGCTCGGGGTCAGCGTCGGGTTGGGCGAGCAAAGCGACGTGGGGCGTAGGGGACGATGGCAATCGTCCCGTGGGCGGACAGATCGCCCTCCGCCTCGACGACTCCGGTCACATCACCCCTCCGCTGTCCAATCGTCCAGTCACCCGCCCTGCGAAGCTCGCGGTGTTTCAATCATTGACTCTGCTTTGTTGGGAGTCCAGAAGACAGCGGCCAGAAAAAAAAGAGGACAGAGAAACCAATCGTTCGGTTTTCTGTCCTCATTCCGGCGCGAAGCGCCGCGTTC
>JAITAJ010000209.1 GCA_031284185.1 Accumulibacter sp.
GGAATCATCGACGCCCTCTACGACGCCTCGCGCGCCGGCGTCAGGATCGACTTGATCGTGCGCGGCGTGTGCGCCCTGCGACCGGGCATCGAGGGCGTGTCGGAACGAATCCGCGTGCGCTCCGTCGTCGGACGCTTCCTGGAACATCACCGCGTGTTCTATTTCTATGCCGACGGCAAGGAGAGGGTGCTGCTTGGCAGCGCCGACTGGATGGAGCGCAATTTCTTCCGGCGCATCGAGGTCGCCTTCCCCATTCTCGACCGTAAACTCAAGCGCCGCGTGATCAACGAGGGCCTGCGCGTCTATCTGGCCGACAACCAGCAAGCCTGGGAAATGGACGCCAATGGCGGCTACCACCCGCGGCGCGCGGCGACGCGCGGCAAGCCGGTCTGCGCGCAGGAGGAGTCGATCGCGCTGCTCGTCTATTCGGAGGACGGCGCTTCGGAGGAGAGAGCGAAGCCGGACAAGGGTGAAGTAGAATAGGGGCCGATCCATTCCGTCGAGAGCGGGACGGGAGACGAGGGCGTTCGCCGGGCCGTTCGGGGCAAGACGGCCTCTTTTTGAAGGACACGAGGGAAATCCACGCGCGATGAGTACAGAAGATGTGTTGTTCCGCCTTTCGGAGACGCTGGCCTCGCGGCGCGACGCCGACCCGGAGAGGTCTTATACCGCCAGGCTGCTCGCCGGAGGGCCGGACTCGATCCTGAAAAAAATCGGCGAGGAGAGCGCCGAGTTGATCATGGCCGCCAAAGACGGCGAACGCGCGAGCATCGTTTACGAGTCGGCCGATCTGATCTATCACATGTGGGTGTTGCTGAGCTTCTACGGCATCGGCGCCGACGAGGTGCTCGGCGAACTACGGCGCCGTGAGGGCACGTCGGGCATCGATGAAAAGAAGTCGCGCCCCTCGAGTGAAGGGAAAATCAATGGAAAACTGCCTGTTTTGCAGGATCGCGCGCGGTGAAATACCCTCGCGCAAGGTGTATGAGGATGATCGGGTGATCGCTTTCCACGACATCAATCCGGCGCGGCCGGTGCATCTCTTGATCATTCCGAAGCGCCACATCGTTTCGTTGCAGACGGTGAGCGCCGACGACGAGCCTGCGCTGGGCCGCCTCCTGGCGGTCGCCGGACGGCTGGCCGAAGAGAACGGCAGCCCGGACGGGTTCCGCGTCATCATCAACAATGGCCGGATCGGCGGGCAGGAAGTCCCCCACCTGCACGCGCACGTCGTCGGCGGGCCGGAGCCGGTCGGCCCGATGCTCGAACGGAATTGAGGAGGAAATCATGGGAAGCCTCAGTATCTGGCACTGGCTGATCGTCCTGCTGGTCGTCGTGCTGGTGTTCGGCACCAGGAAATTGCGCAACATCGGCGAAGACCTGGGCAGCGCGGTCAAGGGATTCAGGGAAGGCTTGCGCGATGGCGCCGCCGAGGACGAGGCGGCCGGCCATTCGTCCCGGATTGCCGACGGCCACGGTAAAACCAAGGACACGATCGAGCCGTGAGGCGCGCGACCGGGCGGCATTCAGGGTTTTCGCTTCCATGTTCGACATCGGATATTCGGAGCTCCTCGTCATCGGCGTCGTCGCGCTCGTGGTGATCGGGCCGGAGCGTCTGCCCCGGGTCGCGCGTACCACCGGCCTGCTGCTCGGGCGGCTGCAACGCTATGTCGGCGACGTCAAGGCGGACATCCGCCGCGAGATGCGACTGGAAGAACTGAAGGCGTTGCGCAACGAAGCGCAGCAGGCGATGCGCGATTTCGAGCGCGACCTCATTGGCGAGCCGCAGGTGGCCGAGCGGAATGCCGGGCAGACCGGCAACGCGCTCGAGGCCGGCGTCCCGCCATCCACGCCGCCGCTCGACGCGGCGCCGGGCGAGCCGGCGGGCAAGGAAGAGTAGGCCCAATGGAGCCGCCGGAAGAGTCGTTTCTTTCCCATCTCGTCGAGCTTCGTGATCGTCTCGTCCGCGCCCTGTCGTCGATCCTGCTCGTTTTCCTTTGCCTGTTCCCCTGGGCCAAGGAGTTGTATGCGTTGCTGGCGCAGCCCTTGCTGGCCAGGCTGCCGAGCGGCGGCCAGATGATCGCCACCGACGTGGTCGGTGTTTTCCTGGTGCCGATGAAAGTGGCGCTGCTGGTGGCCTTTCTCATTGCCCTGCCGTATGTTCTCTATCAAGTCTGGGCCTTTGTCGCGCCGGGGCTTTACGCGCACGAGAAACGTCTGGCCCTGCCCCTGGTCGCGGTGAGCGTATTTCTTTTCTTCGTCGGCATGGCCTTCGCCTATTTTCTCGTGTTTCCCACGGTATTCGGCTTCATGGCCAGAATCGCGCCGGAAGGCGTGGCATGGATGACCGACATCGAGAAGTATCTATCGTTCGTCATGGGCACCTTCATGGCCTTCGGCATCGCCTTTGAAGTGCCGGTCATCGTCGTGGCGCTCGTGCTGATCGGCGCGGTCGAGCTGCGCACGCTCAGGGAATGGCGCGCCTATGTGATCGTCGGCGCCTTCGTCGTCGGCGCCATACTCACGCCGCCCGACGTGGTGTCGCAACTGATGCTGGCCATTCCGCTGTGCCTGCTCTACGAACTCGGTATGCAGGTGGCGCGCATCGTTCAGAAGACAGGGTTCAGAGGACAGCGGTTTGAGAGGACAGAAGACAGATGAGTTTGCGGCGCTGTCGCGCCGTTCAGAGGACAGAAAACCAGGTGCTCGGGTTTCAGAGGACAGCGGTTTGAGAGGACAGGGTTCAGAGGACAGCGGTTTGAGAGGACAGAAGACAGATGAGTTTGCGGCGCTGTCGCGCCGGAGGTGATGGAAAAACCGGGCGCTCGGGTTCAGCGTCGGGTTGGGCGAGCAAAGCAACGTGGGCGTAGGGGACGATGGCAATCGTCCCGTGGGCGGACGGATCACCCTCCGCCTCGACGACTCCGGTCACATCACCCTCCGTTGCTCAGTCGTCCAGTCACCCGCCCTGC
>JAITAJ010000279.1 GCA_031284185.1 Accumulibacter sp.
CCCGGATGCCTTGCTGGAAAGCGAACTCTTCGGGTACGAAAAAGGCGCCTTCACCGGCGCGGTCAAAACGACGCTCGGCAAGATCGAAGTGGCGAGCGGCGGCACGCTGATGCTCGACGAAATCGGCGATCTGCCGCTGCCGTTGCAGGCCAAGCTCTTGCGTTTCCTGCAAGAGCGCGTCATCGAGCGCATCGGTGGCCGACAGGAAATTCCGGTCGACGTGCGCATCGTCTGCGCGACGCATCAGGCGCTCGATGTCTTGATCAAGGAAGGCAGATTCCGCGAGGACCTGTACTATCGCCTCGCCGAAATCGTCGTCACCCTGCCTCCCCTGCGCGCCAGGCAAGGGGACGCGGCGCTCCTGGCGCATGCGTTCGTGCGCCGTTTCGCCGATGAATGCAAGCGTGGCGGAATGACCCTGCGTGAAGATACGATCCGCGCCATCGAGAAGCATCCGTGGCCGGGCAACGTGCGCGAGCTGGAGAACTGCATCAAGCGCGCGGTGATCATGGCCGACGGCAACAAGATCACGCTGGACGACGTGGGGCTTGGAGCGGGCGCGGACGAGGAGGATTTCATGCTCGATCTGCGGCGCGCGCGCGAGGAGGTGGAGAAGCGCGTCATCCTCACGGCGCTCGGACGCGCCGACGGAAACGTATTGCGCGCCGCGGAAATGCTCGGCCTCAGCCGGCCGACCTTGTATGACCTGATGCATCGGTACGGACTAAAATGATGAAATTCCCCCGGATGATCGCTTCTCTGATCGAGGCTCTCATGAAAAACAGGAAAACGGTGATTTGCAAGGCTGCCTTGGCGCTTCTGTTCGCCTTGTCGTTGACGGCCTGCGGCGAAGACAGCCCGGAGACCATGCTGGCCTCCGCCAAGGACTATCTGAGCAAGAACGACGTCAAGGCGGCGACGATTCAGTTGAAGAACGCGCTGAAAACCCGGCCCAATCTGCCCGAAGCGCGCTTCCTGCTGGGAAAATTGCTGCTGCAAGAGGGGCTGGTCTCGGCAGCCGACGTGGAATTTCGCAAGGCGACCGAGTTGAATTATCCGGCGGACGAACTGATCCCTCTCCATGCCCAGGTTCTGCTGACGCTCGGGCAGGCCCAGAAAGTCATCGACGACTTTGGCCGGGTACGATTGTCCGTCCCGGAAAGCAGCGCGGAACTGCGAACCGCGATCGGCGACGCTTACCTGACGCTGGGCAAGGTCGACGCGGCGAAGGAAGCCTATGAGGCCGCGCTGTCGTTCGCTCCCGGCTACGGACCGGCGCTTTTCAGCCAGGCCAGGATCAAGGGGGCCGGCGGCGACAAGAGCGGGGCCTTGACCTTGCTCGACGCGGCGCTTGCGAAGAATCCGAGACTCTACGATGCCAGCCGGTTCAAGGGAGACATCCTGGCATCCGAGGGAAGGATCGAAGAGGCGATGGGAATCTATCGCAAGGTCATCGAACTGAAGCCGGATTACCTGCCGGCATACGTATCGCTGATTGCGCGCGAGATGCAGATCGGCGACGTCGAGGAAGCGGAAAAGCAATTCGAGGCCATGCGGAAGATCTCGCCGAAGAGTCCGCAGACCGCCTATATCCGGGCGGAACTTTTGTACCAGCAGAAAAAATTCACGGAAGCGCGCGAGGCCGTCCAGATGTTTCTGCGGATGGTTCCCGACAGCGTGCCGGGGCAACAACTGGCGGGCGCCATCGAGTTCGAGCTCAAATCGTATGCCGGTGTCGAGCGCTACCTTTCCTCCGTGCTTCCGAAAGTGCCGAAGACCGGCATCGCGCGCCGGATATTGATCGCTTCGTACCTGCGCGGCGGACAGCCCGAGAAGGCGCTCGGAACGCTGCGGCCGGTCCTGGACGAAATCGATGGCGATTCAAACTTTCTGGCCTTGGCCGGCGAAGTGTTCATGCAGAACGGCGACGTCGAGAAGGCCGGCGATTATTTCGTGAAAGCCGCCGCTCTGGATCCGGAAAACAAGAGTAAACAGACGGCGGTCGCGCTCTCGCGGCTTGCCAAGGGGCAGACCGAGACGGCCTACAGGGAACTGGAGAGGATCGCTTCGACCGACAGCGGCATCCAGGCGGACATGGCGCTGATTTCCTCACAAATGCGAAGCCGGAAGTTCGACCAGGCGCTGAAATCCATCGACGGCCTGGAAAGAAAGCGCGCGGACGATCCGCTGATCTCGCCGCTGATCGATAATCTGCGCGGTACCGCGCTGCTTGGCAAGCGTGACGTGAAGGGGGCGCGGGCGAATTTCGAGAGCGCCTTGCGCAAGAGTCCCGACTACTTTCCGGCGGTGGCGAATCTGGCGAGGATCGACATGGCCGAGAAGAAGCCGGATGAAGCCAAGCAGCGGTTCAGAGACGTGCTGGCCAGGAACCCCGGAAGCTCGTTCGCGCTGCTCTCGCTTGCCGAACTGGTGGCGCGTACCGGCGGAAAGAAGGAGGAGGTGGTGGCGTTGATCGATAAGGCCGTGGCCGCGAATCCCACCGACGTTGCCCCGCATCTGGCGCTGATCAATTTCTACCTGGGCGCCAGAGACCTGGCAAAAGCCGTGGCGGCGGCGTCGACGGCCTTGTCGGTCCTGCCCGATAATCCAGACGTCATGGACGTCGCCGGCAGGGCGCAGCAGGCGATGGGGAACCATAACCAGGCGCTTTCGATCTATGGCAAGTTGTCGGAGCAAAGCCCCAGCGCGATACGGCCTTACCTGCGCATGGCCGAAGTGCATCTGGCGGCGAAAGACAGGGATTCCGCCGCGCTGAGTCTGCGCAAGGCCCTGTCGATCAAGCCCGATTCGATCGAAGCGCAGCGCGCCATGATCATGCTGGATCTCGATGCCGGGCGCCTCTCGAACGCCGTGGCGACGGCCCGCAACGTGCAGCGGCAGTATCCGGGGAATCCGGCGGGCTACCTTCTGGAAGGCAATTCGTATGCCGCGAGCAAAGCCTGGAAAGAGGCGGAGGAAGCCTATCGCAACGGGATCAGGCAGACCGGCTCGAACGAGTTGGCAATGGGCGTCCATGCCGCGCTGTTGGCGCGGAACGCCCCGGGAGAGGCGGACAGGTTTTCTGCCTCGTGGCTGAAGGAACATCCGAAGGATCACCGCTTCCGGCTGTATCTTGCCGAATCGGCCGCCGCTCACGGTGATTATCCGATGGCGATCCGGCACTACCGGACACTATTGGATAGTCAGCCCGACAATCCGGCCGTGCTGAACAATCTGGCCTGGGTCATGGCGAAAAACAAGGATCCGAAAGCGCTCGACATGGCGGAGAAAGCCTACAGGATGGCGCCCGATCAGGCGAACATCACCGATACGCTCGGCTCGTTGCTCGTGGCCAGAGGGGACTTCGATCGAGGTCTCGAACTGCTGAGGAAGGCGCATTCTCTCGCGCCGAACAATCCGATGATCCAGTTCAACCTCGCCGATGCCCTGATCAAGTCGGGAAAGGAGATCGAAGCCAAGCCGATGCTCGTCGAATTATCGACGCTGGGCAGCGGATTTTCCAAGAGCCGCGAGGTCGGCGAGTTGTTGCGGGGCATCAGATAGCGTTTGAAAGGAAGAACGAGTATGACGACAGTCGCGGTAGTGGGTCTGGGGTACGTGGGTTTGCCCCTGGCCGTGGAATTCGGCAAGAAATGGCGGACCATCGGTTTCGATCTCTCGGCAGACAAGATTGCCAGTTACCGGAAATTCATCGATCCCACGGGGGAAGTCAGCAGCGAAAATCTGCGGGCGGCGACACGCCTCGAAGCTGGAAGCGATCCCGGCGCCCTGGCGGAAGCCGACTTCATCGTGGTGGCAGTGCCGACGCCCGTCGATGAGGCGCATCAGCCGGATTTCGGCCCGCTGATCGGCGCGTCGCGTTCGGTCGGCCGGAACATGAAACGCGGGGCGACCGTCGTCTTTGAATCGACGGTCTATCCGGGAGCGACCGAGGAAGTGTGCATCCCGATCATCGAGCGGGAATCCGGATTGAAATGGAAGCGGGATTTCTTCGTCGGCTATTCGCCGGAGAGGATCAATCCGGGCGACAAGGAACGCACGCTGACCCGGATCGTCAAGGTCGTCTCCGGCGACACGCCGGAAACCCTCGAATTCGTGCGGGAGATGTACGCGAGCATCGTGACGGCGGGCGTGCATTGCGCATCGAGCATCAAGGTCGCGGAAGCCGCCAAGGTCATCGAAAACACGCAGCGCGACCTGAACATCGCGCTGATGAACGAGCTGGCCATCATCTTCGACCAGATCGGCATCGATACGCTGGAAGTCCTCAAGGCGGCGGAGACCAAATGGAACTTTCTGCCTTTCCGGCCGGGCCTGGTCGGCGGTCATTGCATCGGCGTGGATCCCTATTACCTGACGCACAAGGCGGAAATGCTCGGCTACCATCCCGAGGTCATCCTGGCGGGACGCCGGATCAACGACGGCATGGGCAAATTCATCGCCGAACAGACCATCAAGAATCTCGTGCGCAATGGCTGGAAGGTCAAGGATGCCCCGATCATCGTCCTGGGCCTGACCTTCAAGGAGGACTGTCCGGACCTGCGCAACTCGCGGGTGATCGACGTCATCCGCGAATTGCAGTCTTACGGCGCGCGCGTGCTCGTTCACGAACCCGTGGCGGACGCGGACGAGGCAAAGCGTGAGTATGGCGTCGATCTGACGCCCTGGGAGGAATTGCCGAAGGCGATGGCCATCGTCGCCGCGGTGGCGCACAAGGCATTCCGTGATCGGCCCGTCTCCGACTATGTGGAAAAATTGCAGCCGGGCGGCGTGCTGACCGACGTGAAAAGCCTGTTCGACGAAGCGCCGCTGAAGCAGCAGGGAGTTGCCGTGTGGCGTCTATGAATGTCGATCCGCTTCGGCGGCGCCTGCCGGCGCAAGCGGCGCGCTGGCTGGTGACCGGCTGCGCCGGCTTCATCGGCTCGCATCTCGTCGAAGCCCTGCTCAGGCTCGATCAGACGGTCGTGGGCCTGGATAATTTCGTGACGGGATACCCGCGCAATCTCGACGAGATTCGTGATTCGGTGACCCCGGCCCAGTGGCAGAAATTCCTTTTCATCGAGGGAGACATTTGCCGGCCGGACGATTGCCGCGCGGCTTGCCGGGAAATCGACTACGTCTTGCATGAAGCGGCCCTGGGATCGGTTCCGCGTTCGCTGGCCGATCCGCGGACGACCAACGCGGCGAATGTCGACGGTTTCCTCAACATGCTGGTGGCCGCCAGGGATGCCGGGGTGAAACGCTTCGTCTATGCCGCTTCGAGTTCGACCTATGGCGACCATCCGGCCTTGCCCAAGGTCGAGGAGAACATTGGCCGTCCGCTGTCACCCTATGCCGTCACCAAGCTGGTCAACGAGTTGTACGCCGACGTGTTCGGCCGCTGTTATGGCCTGGTGTCGATCGGCCTGCGCTATTTCAACGTATTCGGTCCCCGCCAGGACCCGGAAGGCGCCTATGCCGCGGTGATTCCGCGCTGGACGCGGGCGATGCTGCTGGGCGAGGATGTGCTGATCAACGGCGACGGAGAAACGAGCCGCGATTTCTGCTTTGTCGCCAATGCCGTGCAGGCCAATCTCCTGGCGGCGACGACCGAAAATCCAGAGGCGCCGGGCCAGATATACAACGTTGCCCTCGATGAGCGCACTTCCTTGAATGCCTTGTTCGGGATATTGCGCGACGCGCTGCTCGAGCATCGTCCCGGCCATCGTGTGGCCAAGCCCGTCCACCGCGATTTCCGCGCCGGCGACGTCCGCCATTCGCAGGCCGATATTTCCAAGGCCGCGCGCCTGCTCGGCTATGCGCCGACGCACCGGCTGGCCGATGGCATCCGCGTGAGCATGCCTTGGTATCTGTCGCGGTTTTCGCCGGCGGCGTCGGCGGACGATCTCGCGGAGACGCCCTCGTGATGGCATGCCGCGCCGATTTCCGCGGCATTCTGGCGGTGTTGGCGGGACTGCCGCTCATGCTGCTTTGTCTTTCCTTGCGCGCGCTGGAAAATCCGGCGGCGAAACCCAGTCCGGAGGCGCTGCGTCTGCTGCGCGTGGAAGCGCGCGCCTACGAGCACGGGGAAGGGGTTCCCAGGGATGTCGAGCGCGCGGTCGGTCTCTATTGCGATGGCGCGCGATACGGTGATGTGGAGGCGCAGTTCAGTCTGGGATGGATGTACGCCAACGGGCGGGGCGTCGAACGCAATGACGCTTTGGCCTCGGCCTTCTTTCAGCTTGCCGCGCGTCATGGACATGAGCAATCCCGGAAAATGCTGCGCTTCGTCGGGAAGGCGGTGGACCCTCTGCCGGAATGTATGAGCAGGCTGAGAAGACAGCCGCTTGAGGACGGCGATTACGCATTCCACGCGGACACTCCGATGCGGCGGAAGATATTCGGCCTGGTACAGAAGTTGGCGCCCGAGTATGGGGTCAGCCCGAAACTGGCCATGGCCATCATTCGCGCGGAATCGAATTTCGAGCCTGCCGCGATCTCGCCGAAGAATGCGCAGGGTCTGATGCAACTGGTTCCCGAGACCTCGGCGCGTTTCAACGTCAGGAAGCCGTTCGATCCAGAGCAGAACATCCGTGGCGGGATGGCCTATCTGCGCTGGCTTCTGGCATATTTTGAAGGCAACGTTTCTCTGGTCGCCGCCGCGTACAATGCCGGCGAGGGCGCGGTTAACCGATATCGCGGGATTCCGCCCTACGCGGAAACGCGAGACTACGTCGTCCGTATCCTGCGCCTTTTCCAGAACGACGAGCACCCGTTCGATCCGGGGATTACCGGCCCCTCGCCGGAACTTTTACATATTCGCCGCGCCAACAGGCGGTTTGGCTGATTTCCGAAAGACGGCAATGTCAGTTGCTAGACTCTGGTGTGAACATGTTCTCAAGGCGGCGACGCTCGTCCTGACGGCGTTTGCCTTCGCGTTTCCCGGAAGCGCCTCGTCCGCCTTGCCCGAAACGATCTCGCGCGTCAAGCCGTCGATCGTTGCCGTCGGTACATTCGACCGCACCCGGAGTCCCGCCTTTGGCATGCGCGGAACGGGTTTTGCCCTGGGGGACGGGAGCGTGATTGCGACCAACGCGCACGTCGTTCCGGAATCCCTGTCCGCCTCGGGCACCGAAATCCTGGTCGTGCGGATTCCTTCCGGGAATGGCGAAGTGCGGCAACGGGCCGCGAAACTGTTCAGCATCGACCGGTCTCACGACCTGGCATTGCTGGAAATAGAAGGCTCGCCGCTGCCGGCGATTTCACTCAGCCGGGAAACGGTCAGGGAAGGGCAGGAAGCCGCCTTCATCGGTTTTCCGATAGGCGAGGTTCTGGGTCTGACGCCCGTCACGCATCGCGCAATCATTTCAGCCGTCACCCCCATCGCTTTGCCGGGCGCGAATGCGCGGCAACTCACCGAGAAAGAGATTCGGCGCTTGAAGAGCGGGACCTTCGATATCTATCAGCTCGACGGCACCGCTTATCCCGGCAACAGCGGGGGGCCGCTTTTTCATACGGAAACCGGAGAAGTGATCGGCATCGTCAACATGACATTCGTCAAGGGGACGAAGGAAAGCGCGCTTTCGCAGCCATCGGGAATAAGCTATGCGATACCGGTCGTCCATCTACGGGAATTGCTTCGGCAATGAGCCGGGGAGAGAGGCTTGCCTTGAGACTCGCCGCTTTGCGCCAACAGGAAGAATCCGGCAGGAGCCTCTGTGGGCCATATGAGGAAATCGGAATTTTGAGGGATGGGAGCGCGAAATGTTGAAAAGAATTCGTTTGGTCGCCCGTAGACTCATGCGCCGAGCCACGAGGGAAATGCTCACGTGCTTGCCAAGAAGCCAGCGCTTCAGGGTATTTCGTTCTTTCGTCGACTGCAATCTGCTCCCGACTCCCCGCCTGGTTCTGAAAATCGCGGAGACCCGGGAGGAACTCGAAGCCTGTTTCAGGCTCCTGCACGAAGCCTATGTGGATAGCGGCTTCATGAAACCCCATCCATCGGGAATGCGCGTGACGATATATCACGCCTTGCCGACCACGACGACGCTCTGCGCAAAATACGATGACAGGGTGGTAGGAACCATCTCATTGATTCGTGAGAGCGCGCTCGGCGTTCCACTGCAAAAGATATTCGATTTGAGCGCCTTGGAAGAGAAGGGCGGACAGATCGCCGAAGTGTCGGCGCTCGCGGTGCATAAGTGTTTTCGCAAAACCGGGGGGAGTATCCTGTTCCCGCTGATGAAATTCATGTACGAGTACTGTACGACTTTCTTCGACACGCGCCATCTCGTCATTGCCGTCAATCCCAGCCACATCGAGTTGTACGAGTCGCTCCTGTTCTTTCAGCGGCTTTCGGCGAACGTCGTGGAAAATTACGACTTCGTGAATGGCGCTCCGGCCATCGGGGCGACGCTGGATCTCGAGGAAGCTCCGGAGATATTTCGCAAGCACTATGCCTCGAAGCCGCCGCATCGGAATCTTCACGCCTATTTCACGCAGGTCAGGCTGCCCAATATCGAATTCCCGAATCGGCGCTTCTATACCACGAATGACCCGGTATTGACGCCGGACCTGATCGATTACTTCTTCAACGTCCGAACCGATACCTTCCGCAATCTGAGCGCAAGGAAGAAGGCGCTGCTCCATACCATCTACGATCTGCCCGAATACAAGGCGGTTCTTCCGAAACTTTCGGCGGGGGCCGATCATATTCCGATCCGGCGCCATGAGCGTTTCTCGGTGAGGTGTCCCGCGAAGCTGGTCGGGCAGGGCGCGGGAAAAGAGCAGGAAATTCCCATCGAGGTCGTCGAAGTATCGAAATACGGCTTTCAGGCTCGCGCCGACAAGCCGCTTCCGCTGAATGTCTGGTTTGAAACCACCGTACAGCTCGGGTGCAGTGACATTTCGCACATACGCTCGCTGGCGCTGCATTGCAGCAGTGACGAACCCGATGAAATATGCGCCGACGGGATTTATGGTTTCAGTCTGGGAGAACCGGACATTCTTTGGCGCAAATTCGTATCGGCGCTCTATCACAGCAAGATATATTCGGATCTCGAAACGCCGACCCAGTTCCTGTCCAGATGAGACCGCGTGGGGGAGGGGAGTGCCGCGCGGTCCCGAAAAAGCCCGGAAAGCCGGGCCTTCGTTTCCGGGGCTGACATCGATCAGCGCTTGAAGCCCCGGGGCGCGCCCGTCTTGAGCAGAGTTTCGATGAATCGAACCGTCTCGCGCCCATCTTCACCCGTGCTCACCGGCTTGCGGCCCTCCCGGATGGCGCCGCAGAAATCGTCGATTTGCAGAGTGAAGAAATGAACCGTCGCGTCGATGGTCCTGAAGAAAGCCTCATCATCGGCGCGCCATTCGTCGAGCAGATCCCTTTCTTCGGGAATGGTCCAGAGATCGTTCAAGGGCGGCTCGGCGATACCGCTCATGCCGGCGATGAACATCGCGCCGCCATCGGTCTGCACGCCGACGGAATATGCCGCGTCGCCGTGAACGTGGACCTTGGCGTAGATGCCGGGCTTCTGGGAATTGCTTGCCAGTACCGAGCCGATACCGCCGTTCTTGAAGCGAACGACGGCGACCGCGCTGTCATCCACTTCAATGTAGGGGTGATTGAAGTTGTCCCAGAAACCGTGTATCTCCTCGTGGGGCCCCATGAACCAGTGCATCAGATCGATCTGGTGCGGCGCCTGGTTGATGAGTATGCCACCGCCTTCCGTGGCCCACTTGCCCCGCCAGGGATCGCTGTCATAGTAGGTTCTGTCCCGCCAGCCGAGGAGGGTGAGCTGGCAGAGAACGGGTTTGCCGATCTTGCCTTCATCGATGGCGCGCCTGATACGCTGGCTGGAGGGAAACCAGCGGCGCTGACAGACGACCGAGAGCACCTTTCCCGCGTCGCGGGCGGCGGCGATCATATCGTCGCATTCGGCGGTGCTCAGGGCCATGGGCTTTTCCACCAGTGCGTGCAGGCCCGCGGCGAAACATTTCAATACGCCGTCGCGGTGTTGCGGATGCGGAGTGGAAACGATCACCGCGCCGGCCTCGTCCCGCCGCGCCATGTCCTCCGGCGTGTCCCGCGAGGCAATCCCCCACCGCGCCGCGAAGGCATCCCGCCGCTCACGGTTTCTGCCGCAGACCGAAACGAGTTCCGCTTCGGACGAAGCCTTGATCGCCTGGGCATGAAGCTCGGCGACCTTGCCGTAGCCATAAAGGCCGATACGTATTTTTTCTTTCATGGGACGAGCACCACCTTGAGCAGATCGTCTTCCCGCCTGTAGAGCTTGTCGAACCAGATTGGCCCTTCGCTCAGCGGCGCGGTTTTGCTGATGATGGATTTGACCTTGATCTTTCCGCGGGCCATCAGGTCGAGCGCGATGGGGTACTCGCCGGCGATGGCGCAGCTTCCATGCAACCGTATCTGGCGGGAAACCACGCTCTGTAGGGGGATTTCCACCTTGGGACTGACGTTCCCGATGAGGATGACCGAACCGCCCTTGCGCGTGATGGCGATGGCGGTCTGTATCGGCGCGGTGGCGCCGACCGCCTCGAAGGCATGATCCACGCCGCGGCCACGCGTCTGTGCTTTTATCTTTTCGTCCAGTCCGGGGTCGGCCGGATCGACGGCGATGTCCGCGCCGGCTTCGAGGCTCTTTTGCCGCCGCGCGGCGTCGGTGTCCAGGGCGATGATCTTCCCGGAGATCGAGGCGCGGAGGATCTGGATGAGCGCAAGGCCGATCAGTCCGGAGCCAACCACGGCGACGTTCTCGTCGAGCGTCGGCGCCGCCACGCGAAAAGCATGGGCGGCCACGGCCACAGGCTCGGTCATGGCCGCTTCCTCGTAGGAAAGCGCTTCGGGCAAGTGGTAGCAAATGTGATCCGGCACCAGCACGTATTCCGCGAACGCGCCGTGCCGCCGGTATTCGTCACACGAAACACCCAGTACCATGCGGTTCTCGCAGAGATTCACGTCGCCGTTCCGGCAGTAAAAACAACGGCCACAGTAAATGGTGGAATCGAAGGTGATCCGGTCGCCGACCTGGAAATCTTTTACCGAGCCGCCCGTCGCGGCAATCTCCCCGGCGGCCTCGTGGCCCATGACGATCGGCGGTCGGCGGCGGCCCGTGGAGCCGTCAAAGCCATGAACGTCGGAACCGCAGATCGATACGGCCTTGACCCGCACGAGAATGTCGTGTGGATCGCCGATTACCGGCTCCGGGAAATCGGTGAATTTCAGTTTTTTGTACTCTTCCATCAAAAGCGCTTTCCTGATCCTCTCCTTTCATCCATGAATCTGCTCGGTTCCCTGTCTGCGGACATCCCGCGGCGTCAGGGAAAAACATTTCCTGAACACTGTGTAGAAATAATTCACGTTCTTGAAACCGCACTCGGTCGCCACCTGCTTGAAGGGTATGTTGGTGTTCTCAAGCAGGGCGAGGCTTGCCTGAAGCCGCTGTGAATTGATGTAGGACGCAAGAGTCTGGCCGGTGTATTTCCT
>JAITAJ010000029.1 GCA_031284185.1 Accumulibacter sp.
CCCGGCTTCGGAGTGTTCCTGCCGCTCTTCTGGATGGCCTGGCTCAACCGGCGGACGTTCGCCCATGACGCGCTATCGGCGCACGCGACCTCCGGCGAGGCGCGCGAACTTCGCCGGCACAAGGCGACGCCGCTTTTCTGCCTGGGTTTCGTCATGGCGGCTCTGGCCCACGTGCCGGTCGCCGGCCTGTTCGCGCCCTCGCTGGCCGCGCTCGCCTACACGCACTTCTGCCTCGAATCCCTGCGCCAATGGCGCTCGCCCGGCCCGTGGACGTCACGGACACCCTGAGTGTCGCGGTGATGCCGCTGGCCGCCTGCGGCGATTCTGCCCGAGAGGAAAAAACCTCCGTGAGAAGGGAAGATCGACAAGAAGCCGGGATTGTGCCGAAAAAAACGGCGCGCGCGGCGGAACAGGGCCGACCGGACGTGGCGGAACGGCGAAGCGGATGGAAAGCGAGGCAGAGCGCCTTTGACACGACCCGGTTGGTCTTCTGAGCGAAAGCGGCGTGAATACGGGCCTGAGTCGTCTGTATGGGCGTGTCATCGAAGCCGTCCCGGACACGCGGTTTCATCGCATGGCGATCCTGTTTCCGATCCGGCGGGACGGGACGACGATCACGCTCGTATTCGAGGGCGCGCTCGATGGAGACATCTTTCGGGCCGATGTGACCCGATGCCTGGCGCCGTCACTCAAGCCGGGCGACATCGTCGTCATGGACAAGCTGCCCAATCGCCAGGCCAGCGGAGTCCGAAGCCATTGAGGCGGTCGAGGACTCGATCCGGTTCCTGCCGCCGTACCGTCCCGATTTGTCGCCCGCATGAGAAAATTCTAATACCCTGTTGAAAAACAATTCCCCTTGGCGCTCTCGATACGCTCTCAAGATTCTGTCCCCTGAAGATGCCTGCCATGCTGTAGTCTACCTTTCCCGATGTGAAAAACGCAGGATGAAGCCATGCGCACAGGAAACGAAATCAGGAAAAAGAAGGATCGGCGCACTGCCGGTCTGATCGTCATCGTTCTGCTCGCCGCCGGCGTTGCCGGATATTTTCTTTTCGCCGGAGACGAAGCGACGGTTCTGGAAACCACGGCAATCAGCGAATCCGTTCCGCCTCCGGTCGCGCCTCTGGCACCGGTGCCGGCCCCGGTGCCAGAGGTGGTCATGCCCGAACCACCCGAACCGTCTGAATCGCCCGAGCCGCCGATCCTTCATCCCATCGAGCCGGAAGTCCCAGACGAGCCGCTTCCCGAACTGGGAGGCAGCGACAAGCCAGTCGAGAAGGCCCTGGGTGAGATCATGGGGAAAAAGGGGGTGTCGCTGATGATCCCCGAAGAGCTGATATATCACATCGTGGTCACCGTCGATAACCTGCCGCGCAAGCATCTGCCGGCCAGCATCGTGCCGCTGAAGCGGGCGGAGGACGTCTTCGTGGTCGAGGGCAGGGACGAGACCCTGGCGATCGGCGCGCAGAACGCCAGGCGTTATGGAGCCTACGCGGCGGCCATCAAGGCGACTGACAGCGCCAAGCTGGTGGAATTCTACCGGCGCTTCTATCCGCTGTTTCAGAGCGTCTATCGGGAGCTTGGCTACGCCAAGGCCAATTTCAACGACCGTCTGGTGACGGCCATCGACGACCTCATCGCGGCTCCCGATCCCACCCCTCCGATCCGGCTGGCGCAGCCCAGGGTTCTCTTTGAATATGCCGACCCGGATCTCGAAAGCCGTTCGGCGGGCCAGAAGATCATGATGCGCATCGGTCAGGAGAACGCCGCCGCGGTCAAGGCCAAGCTGCGCGAAATCCGCGCGCAGATCGTCCGGTGAGGCGGGCCAGGACCGGATCGGCGCGGACCAGCGGTGCCTGATCCGGCGAGGGTGAAGCGGATTTCACGTGGGAGCCTCGTATGCCAGCGGTCCTTGGCGCTTCTTCTGCCGCGACCCGAGGAAAAGTTTCAGGCATGGCGGGAAACGCGAAAAAAGTTATTCGCGCGTCGCTTCGTGGACAAGCGCCCGTAATTTTCTGGAAACGGGCGCGACCAGCTTCTTGATTCCGGGCACGACCTTGTTTGCTTTTGTCTTTGCCGGCATGGCGCTGGCGGCTGGGGCGTGCGCGAACTGGCAGCGATTTTTGCCTCTGGATTACTCGGCATACCCGCTTCGGCGGCGGCAGCAGCCAGTGCGGATCGAAAAGACGCTTCCATTCAATGGCGCCCCCGCGCTGCCGAGATAGGCGAGCAGCAGATGACAAGCCAACGCGGTACGGAGCCGAAAAGCCGCACGTTCACACTCCGTAATAAGCGCGATACCAGTCGACGAAGCGCCCCACGCCATCGCGCACGCTGATGGCGGGCCTGAAGCCCGTCCAGGCGGCGAGTTCCGAGACATCGGCATGCGTGCTTGGCATGTCACCATCCTGCATCGGCAAGAAATTCTTCTCCGCCCGGCGGCCGAGCCGGGTTTCGATCGCTTCGATGAAATCCAGCAAGTCTACGGGTTCATGGTTGCCGATGTTGAGCACCCGGTACGGCGCGCCGCTGCGCGCGGGATCGGGACGCATGGGGTCGAAGGCCGCGTCGGGCGTGGCTACGCGGTCGAGGACACGGATCACGCCTTCGACGATGTCGTCTATATAGGTGAAATCGCGCCGCATCCGGCCATGGTTGAAAACGTCGATGAGCCGCCCTTCGAGAATCGCCTTGACGAACAGGAACAGCGCCATGTCTGGCCTGCCCCACGGGCCATAGACGGTGAAAAACCGCAGACCCGTCGTCGGCAGGCCGTAAAGGTGGCTGTATGTGTGAGCCATCAGCTCGTTGGCCTTCTTGGTGGCGGCATAGAGACTCACCGGATGGTCGATACTGTCGTGCTCGGAAAACGGCAACTTCGCATTGCCGCCATACACACTGGAACTGGAGGCATAGACCAGATGCTCCACCCGGCCATGGCGGCAGCCTTCGAGGATGTTGACGAATCCCGTCAGGTTGCTGTCGACGTAGGCGTGCGGGTTTTTCAGCGAATGACGCACTCCGGCCTGGGCAGCGAGGTGGACGACGCGCTCGAAAGATTCCTCCGCGAACAGGCGCGCGATGCCGTCGCGGTCGGCCACGTCCAGCTTCACGAAACGAAAGCGCGGATGCGGGCGCAGCCGCGCCAGCCGGTCTTCTTTCAGCGCGGGATCGTAATAATCGTTGAGATTGTCGATTCCCACGACTTCATCGCCGCGCGCAAGCAGTCGCTCGGCTGTGTGCATGCCGATGAAACCGGCGGTTCCGGTAACAAGGATTTTCATCGAGGATACGAACAGGGCGGTTATCGGGGGACAGAGATTATCTCATGAGTGTTCCCGCCGGGCCGCCCGCGTGGCGTGAGCGCGGAAAGTGCGCGTTTTTAGCGGAGTGTACTGACATGTTCCCGTTCCGAAGCGCGATAACACGCGCTCTTACGATTTTCCGGGGTTTGTGCTGGCGGAAAGTTGCGGGAACAACACATGGCATGGCGGTACCGGATATCCAATATCTCCTCTTCCCTCGTTTTCCCATCCATAGTATTATTATCGGTCTTGCGGCGCTTGCTGCCGCTTTTGAATGGCATGATAAAAGCGCATGTGCACTTGTCGATTGTGTAACGACATGGCGGTAGCGTGCCTTTTTCGCGCCCCGGAGCAAAATTCTCCGACGCGAAAAACTCTCACGTAGCGCTTCCATTTGCCGTTCTTGGCCAATCCATCATTCATCGCACAAACAAAAAAAGATGGAATTGCGTCCGTCCATGAAAAAAACAAATGCTGAATGAAGTTTCCATTCTGGTAACCGGCGGAACCGGCTCCTTTGGACACAGTGACATCGCGGAATCCCTTGATCATGACATGAAAGAATGCCGTCTGCTGGATTACGTGGAAAATCCATTGAATCCCAGTGTTGTGGTGCGAATTGAAAAATCCTGCCCCCCCCCCCACACAC